>CANRKL010000017.1 GCA_947631205.1 uncultured Bacilli bacterium
TTTACAAATGCTATCTTAGAGGGAGATACAGGATTATTTAAAAATGTAGTTACTGGAATAGTAAAAAGTTTTTATGCCAATATAAAGATATATGTAAAAGAAGGAGTAGTAGGAAGATTTTTTGCAACAGGAATATGTCCGATAACTCTAAACTCAATGACAACAGGATTTAATATAGCAACAGATATATCAACCGACATAGAATTTAATAGTATGATAGGATTAACTCATAATGAAGTAAAAAAACTATTAAATGAAGTGATAGAAAAAAAAGATAGAGAAAGCATTTATAGTTTAATGATAGAAAACTATGATGGTTATTTATTTAATGAAGACTCAGAAGAAAAAGTATTTAATGCAACCTTAGTCATGTATTTACTAAATTATTATGAAAGATTTAAAACTATTCCAAAAAATGTAATGGATAACAACATAGCCTTTAACTATGAAAAAATAGGTAACTTATTAGAATTACAAAATAATACATTTTATAAAGAAACAATCGAAGAAATGTTAAGCAATGAATTAATAAAAGGAGTCCTAAAAACTAAATTTGATTTAGCCCTTGAATTAAATGAAGATGATTTAAAAAGTTTATTATATTACTTTGGATATTTAACAGTAACTAAAGATGAATATGGCGGATTATTATTTAAAATACCTAATCAAGTGATGAAAGAATTATATGGAAGATACTTTATCAAAAAATTAAAAGACGAAAAAATCGAAATAGAAGTAAGTAGTCAAAGAGAAGCAATAGAAGAAACAGTAAGAACAGGAAAAATAGAAAAATTAAATAAATGTGTAAGTGAATTTATGAAGAAGATGAGTAAAAGAAACTTCATAGATTTTAATGAAAAGAATTTAAAGTTTATTTATTTCATGATGTTAATTGATAGTGGATATTATTATACCAATGATGAATATGAAGTAAATAATGGATATATTGATATTTATTTAAGAAAGAAAAATGAAAACATCCCAAATAATATCATAATAGAATTAAAATATATTAAAAAGAAAGATTACAGTGAAAAAATATTAAATAGTAAAATAGAAGAGGGAAGAAGACAATTAGAAGAGTATAGTAAAGATGAAAGATTAGCAACACCTCTAAAGAAGTATGTAGTAATATTCTCAGGATACGAATGTAAGAAAATAATTGAAGTATAGCAATCAAAAAATGTTATACTTCTTTTTTATTTTGTGTTAAGATGGATATAGAAAGTAGGAGATGAAAATGGATAAAAAGACAATTGGGGGGGGGGTTATTAAATAAGAAAATAGTAATCATACTACTAATTCTTACAATAACCATAACAATAGGAGGAAGTTATGCTTTTTGGCAAATAACAAAAAGTCAAACAGGAGATAATGTGATAACTTCAGGGTGTGTAGACTTAACTATAGATAATCAAACAAATAATATACAACTTAATAATGCGTATCCAACAGAAGATAGTGAAGGACAAAATTTAGACCCATTTACATTTACAGTAACCAATCATTGTAATGTTAAAATGGATTATGAGATAGGATTAGAAATGTTAAGTGATACAAATTTAGAAAGTAAATATGTCAAAGTATTAATAAATGAACAAGGAACAAGTGGTAGTTCTAAATTATTAAATAGTTATGATAATGAAAGTAAAATTATAATAGATGGAGCCAAAGAAGGAAGAATACTTTTAGAAGGTAAACTAGAAGCAACAACAGAAGAAGAAAACCCAAGTAAAAAAGATTATGAATTAAGATTATGGTTAGATAATGAAGCTGGAAATGAAACAATGAATAAAACATTTAAAAGTAAGATAGTACTAAGTGGAGTAGTAAATACACCAAAACGTTCTGATGAAGTATGTAATGGAAATGAAGAAAGTGGAGCTTGTACAATTGCAAAATTAGCAGATGAAGATATAACAAATTTATCCTATGATGAAACAGAAGAAAATAATTTAAGATATATCGGAGCAACTCCAAATAATTATATTGATATCGGAGATAGGGATTCTAGTGGAGGTAAAATCTTATGGCGAATAATAGGAGTCATGAATAACATGACTGTAATTAATGAAGATGATAGTGAAACTACAGGACAAAGTTTAGTAAAAATAATAAGAGCAGATAGCATAGGAAACTGGAGTTGGGACTCATCGGCAAAATCTGTAAACGGAGGATATGGAGTCAATGAATGGAGTCAAGCTGATTTAATGACTACATTAAATACAGGAGCATATTGGAAAAAAACAAGTGGACAATGTTACGCTGGATACAGCGATGCTAAAGTGACTTGCGATTTTAGTAGTATCGGACTCACTCCTACCACCAAAGAAAATATTGCTAAAGTAAAATGGAATACGGGCACTTTTAAATCATACGATACATCAGAGTGGATAGCAAATACAACATACAAAGCCGAACGAAGTGAACATAATGGAAAAGAAATATGTGAAAATAATGGCGGTGGAGATTCATGTAATGATGAAGTAGAGAGGAAAACAACCTGGGATGGATTTATAGGACTAATGTACCCATCTGACTATGGATATGCGGTCGGAGGAAGTGTAAGAAGTGAATGTTTAACAAAAACAATGTATAACTGGGATGAAAGTAGTACAGATTGTAAAGGAAACGACTGGTTATATGATAGTAGTAATTATCAATGGACCATAACACCTGTCCCTGTTTCGTCGAGTGCTCTCTATGTGTTCTATGTGCGTTCTGACGGGCGCGTGGGCAGCGACGGTGCCTACGGTGCTTATGCCGTTCGCTCTGTCGCTTATCTAACGCCTGGTACACAGATTGTAGTCGGAAAGGGTACAAAGGATAGTCCGCATACCTTAAAAGCGTAAAATATTTTTGCTTTAAAACTGCGATTAATAAATAAAAGAACCGTAGTTTTTTTGTGTTGTCTTCATTCTCATTCTTTTCTTTTTCCATGGCATTTGTTATAATATAATGGACTAAGGAGGAATGACAATGGAAGTTATTTTATTAAAAGATGTAAAAGGTCAAGGAAAAAAAGATGAAATAATTAAAGTAAGTGATGGATATGCTAGAAATTACTTAATAAAAAATAACTTAGCTGTTGAAGTAACTAAAAGAAGTAAAGAAGTTTTAGATAGAGAACTTTTAAATCGTCATAATAAAGAAGAAGAATTGGTAAAAAGTTTAAATGAAATTAAGAAAAAATTAGAAAATAAAGAAATTAAATTTAAAGTTAATACTGGAAAAGAAGATAAAGTTTTTGGAATTGTAAGTACTAAGCAGATTAGTGAAAAGTTAAAAGAATTAGGGTATGAAATAGATAAGAAGCAAATTAAAATAGATGAAAGTATTAAAAGTTTAGGGACTCATGAAGTAACTATTGTGTTACATAAAAGAGTAGAATTTAAAATTAGAGTTGTATTAGTAAAATAAAAAATTCATAAGTAAGTAGGTGATAGTGATGGCTGGAAGAGCAATGCCTCAAAATATTGAAGCAGAAATGAGTGTTTTAGGGTGTGCCTTTTTAAATCCTGTAGTATTAGAAAAAATAATTGAAAATGTTAGTGAAGAGATGTTTTATAATGAAGCTAATAAGACAGTATTTAAGGCTTTAATGGAGTTATATAAAAATAATATTCCTATTGATATAACTACAGTGAAAGATGAACTTGATAAGCAAAAGAAGTTAAATGCTATTGGAGGAATAGAGTATTTAACTGATATAATTGAGTCAGTTGTAACGGCATCAAATCTATCTTACTATATGGATATAATTAAAGAGAAAGCAACAAGAAGAAGATTAATAGATACTGCTACTGATATTATTACTGATGCTTATAATGAAGAGGGGGAATTAAGCAAAGTTTTAGATAATTCAGAAAAAAGTATTTTAGATGTTATTAGGACAAGAGAAGTATCTGAGTTTAAGCCTATTAGTGAAGCTTTAAGAAATGCTCAGGAAAACTTAGAAAGAATGGCTCAAAATAAAAATGCGATTACAGGGCTTACTACAGGATTTATTGATTTAGACAAAGCAACAGCAGGATTGCATGAGGGGGAATTAATCATTATTGCGGCAAGACCTGGTATGGGGAAAACAGCTTTTGCACTTAATTTAGCTGTAAATGCTGCTATGAGTACTAATAAAGCTATAGCAATATTTAACTTAGAGATGAGTGCTGAACAGTTAGTTAATCGTATGATTAGTTCAGTTGGGCAAATTGAGGGTGATAAGCTTAAAACGGGAATGTTAAATCATAATGATTGGAAAAGATATAATGAAGCGATGAGTGAACTTGCGGACACGAATATATACATAGAAGATAATGCTTCAGTTACATCATCAGAAATTAAGGCTAAATGCAGGAGATTAGCGACTAAACCAGAAGGATTAGGGCTTGTGATAATAGATTACTTACAGTTAGTTACAACAGGAGGAAGAACAGAATCAAGACAAGTTGAAGTATCAGAAATATCAAGAGCTTTTAAAACAATGGCAATGGAATTAAAAGTTCCTGTTATAGCGCTTGCTCAGTTATCAAGAAATGCAGAGAGAAGAGAAAGTAATCAACCACGTCTTGCAGATTTAAGAGAGTCAGGTTCTATTGAACAAGATGCCGATTTAGTATTATTTTTAAATCGTCAAGATTATTTTGAAAACAAAACAGCGGGTAATAAAGAAACAATTGTTCCAACTGATGTCATTATTGCTAAACATAGACGAGGTGGAACAGGGTTATTTCAATTATTATTTGAACTTGACAAAAGCTGTTTTAAAAATTATTTGAAAATGGAAGGGGAAGAATTTTAAGGATTGGTGATAATATGCAGTTAAAAGAAAAAATAATTATTATTTTATTAGGACTTGGAGCATTAGTATTATGTTTTATAAATCCTATTAATAATGAAAGTAATATTCCAAAAGATGTATATCAAGTATATTTAGATGGAGAAAAATTAGGACTTATTAATAATAAAGAAGAATTATTAGCTTTAATAGATGAAAGACAACAAGATATTAAAGATACTTATCAAGTATCAAATGTTTATCCACCTAAAGGATTTGAAATAGAAGAATATGTTACTTATAATGAGGAAATATCTTCATCAGCAAATATTTATAATAAAATAGAAAACAATAGTGATTTTACAATAGATGGTTATATTATTACGATAACCAAAGATGATGATGTAGAAAACGAAACTAAAAAAGTAACATCAATTCAAGTTTTAGATGATGATATATTTAAAAAAGCTTTAGAAAATTTAGTTACAACTTTTGTTGATGAAAAAGATTATAAAAACTATATCAATAATACTCAAGAAGAAATAAAAGATGTAGGTTCTTTAATAAAACATATGTATTTTGAAGAAGATGTAACTATTAAAAAATCTTTAATATCTGTTAAAGAAAAGATATTTACAGATGTGGCTGAGTTAAGTCAATATTTGCTTTATGGTACTAATGAAGTAAAGGGTGGTTATGTAGTTAAAAAAGGGGATACTTTAAAGACTATTGCTGAGGCAAGTAAATTAAATGTTAGAGAACTTTTGATAGCTAATCCAGCTTTAAGGGGAGAAAATACTATTTTAAATATTGGAGAACAAATTAATAATAGTATTATAAATCCTTTAATGAATTTAGTAGAAGAAGTAAGAGTTACAGAAGATGTTGAAATTGCGTTTGAAAGAAAAACAGAAGTTGATGATAATTTAAATTATGGAGAAAGTAGGATTACTCAAGTAGGAGTTCCGGGAATGGTTAGAACAACTCAAGAAGTTAGAATAATAAATGGTGAGCGAAGTCAAGAAACAACTATGATAAATTATGTAACTTTAAGAGATAAAGTTGATGAGATTACAGCTGTGGGTCGTAAGTATACAGTTAATGGAAATTATGTAGATACAGGATTAGACTGGGGTTGGCCGACTAATCAACCATATGTCATTACAACTGATTTTGATTATCGTTGGGGAGAAATGCACGATGCACTTGATATTTCTGGTACGGGATTTGGTTCACCAATATATGCAGCTAGAGAAGGAACGGTTGTTGATGTAAATAATAGTTGTGCTAATTATGGAAGTTTAAGTAGTACATGTGGTATGGGTTATGGTAATTATGTAATTATTGACCATGGAAATAATTATTATATCATTTATGCTCATATAACTAGTGATGTAAAGGTAAGTGTTGGTGATAAAGTTACTAAGGGACAGAGAATTGCTTTAATGGGGTCAAGTGGTTCATCAACAGGAACCCATCTGCACTTTGGGGTATACAAAGGACATCCTTTAAAGAGAGGAACACCATTTAATCCATGGAGTCTTTACCGATGAAAATTGTAGTATTAGCTAGTGGAAGTGAGGGAAATAGTACATTTATCTCTGTAGATAATCATAAATTTTTAATAGATATGGGGAAAAATGCTAAATATATAAAAGAACACTTAGAAAGTATAGGAGAAGACCCCAAAGAAATTGAAGCTGTAATAATTAGTCATACCCATGATGACCATGTCAGTGCCCTAAAAGTTTTCTTAAATAAATATCACCCAGTTGTTTATGTTACAGAAAAACAATATTATGATTTAGAATACTTAAAAGACTATCAAGATGTAGTTATATATGATGATGATATATATATAGATAAAATAAAAATAGAATCAATTAAAACTAGTCATGATGTTTCTGATTCTAGGAATTTTATAATTAAAGTTCAAGATGAAAAAGTTGTTTATTTAACTGATACGGGATATTTAAATCGAAAATATTTTTCTAAATTACAAAATGCTAAATATTATCTTTTTGAGAGTAATCATGATGTAGAGATGCTTTTAAATGGAAAATATCCGAAATGGCTTAAACAAAGAATAGTAGGAACACAAGGACATTTATCTAATAAAGATAGTAGCTTTTATTTATCTAAACTAATTGGAGAGAATACAAAAAAGATTATTTTAATGCACTTATCCAAAGAAAATAATCGAGAAGATTTAGCTTTAGAAACTCTTTTTAATACCTTAAAAGAATATGATATAGAATTTAGTAATGTGATATGCGCTAAACAAAATGAAGTAACAGGAGTGTGTGATGATAAAGATATTGTGTTTGGGAAAAATTAAAGAAGCTTATTTAAATGAATTAATTAATGATTATTTAAAAAGAATAAAAAAATATCATAATATTCAAATAATTGAATTAAAAGATGAAGACTCACTTATTAAAGAGAGAGATAACTTATTAAAACATATAGATAAAAAAGATTATATAATAACTTTAGAAATAGAAGGACAAAGAATAAGTAGTGAAGAATTTGCATCTTTAATAGATAAAACATTTATAAATTATTCTTGTATAACATTTATAATAGGAAGTTCTTTAGGGCTTCATGAGGATATTAAAAAACTAAGTAATTTAAGTTTGTCTTGTTCATGCTTGACTTTTCCTCATGGATTATTTAGAGGAATATTATTAGAACAAATATATCGAGCAATGAAGATTAATAATAATGAGTCTTATCATAAATAGGAGGTATATAAAATGATAGGAAATGATTGGGATGAAAAATTAAAAATTATATGGGAAAGTGATGGATTTAAAAGATTTTTAAAAGTAATTAATAATGAATATCAAAAAAAAATAGTTTATCCACCAAAGAATTATATATTTAATGCTTTAAAGTTGACTCCTTATAATAAAGTTAAAGTAGTTATTGTGGGACAAGACCCTTATCATGGAGAAGGGGAAGCCCATGGTCTTTCTTTTTCAGTTTTAAAAGGGGTTAAAATACCACCTTCATTAAAAAATATTTATAAAGAGTTAGAAAGTGACCTTAAGATTAAGCCTTGTCCTTATGGTGATTTAACTCTTTGGGCCAAGGAAGGGGTTTTAATGCTTAATGCAGTTTTAACTGTTGAAAAAGATAAGCCAGCTTCTCATCGAAATATTGGCTGGGAAAGATTAACTGACTATATAATAAAAATTTTAAATGAAAAAGAAGAGCCTGTTGTTTTCATTTTGTGGGGTAATTTTGCTAAAGAAAAAGCTAAATATATAACTAATCCTAATCATTTAATTATCACTAGTGCCCACCCAAGTCCTTTTTCAGCAAATTATGGTTTTTTTGGAAGTAGACCATTTTCTAGAACAAATGAATTTTTAAAAGAAAAGAATTTAGAACCGATAAATTGGGATTTGAATCGGTAATAAATTCTTTTTTTCTTATAATTTAAAATCTTCAATATCATCATCAGTTAAATCTTTACCATCAAAGAAAGGACGAGTTTTAATACGATGAATTTTACTAACAAGATTATTAGGGAATTTTCTAATATAATTATTTAGAGTAGTAGTATGTTTATTATAGTAAGCAACACCAGCCATTAATTTTTCATTAGTATATTTTAATTCATCAAGTATTTCAGAAATATTTTCATTATTAGCTAATTCATCATTATCATGATATAAATTAGAAATAATATTTTCAGCTTCTTCTAATTTCCTTAATAAATCAAAATTACTAATTTTTTTATCTTTTAAATCTTTATATTCTTTTAAATATTCTTTTTTAGTTTTTAAATTTTCATTAATAGTATCTTCAGCGCGAATAATTAAATCATATTTAGTACGAAGAGATTCATCAATCATTCCTTCAACGTGTTCTATTTTAGTTTTTAATAACTGCAATTGATTATAAATACTGACATGAAAAATTCCCCATAAACCTAATAAAGCAACAACAAATAAAATAATTCCAAATACTCCCATTTTTTATCTTCTCCAATTCTTAATGTTAATTTTATCATAGATATTTCTTTTTGAAAATATTTAATGCTGATAGTTTTTTTATAACTTGTAACTATTCAGACATAAAAAGATAGTTTCTCTTTTTCTATCTTTTGTTACAATTTACTAGGAAAATACTAGGAAAATACTAGGAAATATAGTATAATGAATTTAGTAATAATTGGAGGTATGTAATGATAGGTACTATTGAAAACTCAAGAACTGAATTTAAAGTCAAATTGGTTGATGATTTAGAAGAATCAGTCATAGCTTTTTTAAATAAAGATGGAGGTAATATCTATATTGGTATAGATGACAATGGTAATATTATTGGCTTAAAAAATAATATTGATTTTCTACAAAGAAAAATTAAAAATTTAATAATTTCAAATATTGAACCATCAGTTTAAGGTTTATTTGATATAGAAGTTTTAGAAAAAAATAACAAAAAGTATTTGAAAATAACGATTGCTAAGGGATATGAAACACCATATCATATAAAAGGAATGGGAATGACACCTGATAGTTGCTTTATAAGAGTTGGAAGTTCCAATGAAAAAATGGATGAGCATTTAATAAATAAAATGTTTAGAGAAAGAACTAAAAATTCACTAAAAAATATTATATCTCCAAGACAAGATTTAACTTTTAGAGATTTAAAAATATATTATGTTGAAAAAGGTTTTGATGTCGGAGAAAATTTTGAAAAACAATTAGGATTTTATACAAGAGATGGAAAATATAATTATGTGGCTTATCTTTTAGCTGATGAAAATAATTCTTCAATTAAAGTGGCAAAGTATGTGGGCGATGATGTTGATGAGTTAATGGAAAATTATGAATTTGGCTATTGTTCTTTAATAAAAGCAACTTATAGAGTTTTAGAAAAATTTAGAATTGAAAATAAAATATATGCTAAGATAACTTATCCGGAAAGAAAAGAGCAACCAATGTACGATTATAATGCCGTAAGGGAAGTTATAATAAATGCTATTGTTCATAATGATTGGTCAACAGAATATCCTCCTAAATTTGAATTTTTTAGTGATAGATTAGAAATATCTTCATTTGGTGGAATACAAAATGAATTTACTGAAGAAGAATTTTTAGAAGGTTATTCAGCACCCAAAAATCCAGAATTAATGAGAGTATTTCACGATTTAGAACTTGTTGAGCATTTAGGGACTGGTATAAGAAGAATATTAAAAAAGTATGATAAAAGTATTTATCACTTTTTTCCACATTTCATAAGAGTAAGTATTAAATATAATCAAAATGAATTTGAATATTACAATTCTAATAAGAAAGATGTCAAAGTTTATTCTTCAAATATCGAATTAACAACTGTACAAATAGAGATTATTAGGTTAATAGAAGATACTCCTAATATTACTCAAGATGAAATGGCTAACTTGTTGGGAGTAACAGCAAGAACAATAAGAAATCATATAAAGTTTTTAGTAGATAATGAATATATAAAAAGAATAGGCGCGGATAAAAATGGAAAATGGATTGTTATAAATAAAGGAAGTGAAAAAAGTGATTAAAGCAATTGGAAAAGTAATTGAAGTATATATGTAACTATTCAGACATAAAAAGAGAAAACTATCTTTTTTTTATGATAACTAGAGTAATTTATAGAAATTATCAAAAAAAGAAGCCAAACCACTTGACATATATTTTATTTATGAGAAACTAAAGAAAATAAAGGAAGATTAGATATGGGAAGAACAAGAAATTATGAATTAGGATTATATAATGAATTTGAAAAATTAAACCAAAAATTAGATAAGGCTAATAATACAATAACAACTATGTCATTAACTATATATAATCTTCAATTAGAAATAAAAAAATATAAAGAAAATGAAAAGAAAAATCAAAAACTAATACAAAAACTAATAGAAGAAAATGAAAAATTAAAAAATAATAATAACAAAAATAGTAATAATTCAAGTAAACCATCTTCCACTGATAATGTGACTCCTAAAAAGGAAACAAGAGCTAACTTATATAATTATCGAGTAAAGACAAGCAACAAAGTTGACAAATAGGACATAGTCCCCATAATTTAGGTAAAAAAGAAATAGAAAAAATGATAAAATTTTTTAAATGGAATAATAGGATATACAGATGAAACAGGTACAAAATTTAATAATAAAAAACTATATGTAAGAAATTATAGCAATGAAGAAACTGTAGTTTATAAAGTACATAAACATAAAGGTCATATGCCAATAAAAGAAGATAATATACTACCAAAATTTTTAGGAGGAATAATGGGAGACCATGATACAACACTTTATAGTTATGGAAGTAAGAATTATGAATGCAATATTCATCTGGGAAGATATTTAATGGAACTTATGGAAAATATACCAGATACAAAATGGCCATTTTTAATGTATGATTTAATCTTTAGAATAAACAATACAAGAAAGATAGCAATGGCATATAGCTTAAATAAATTTGATAAAGAAAAAATAAATGAATATGAAGAAGAATATAATAGGATTTTAGAGTTAGCAAAGGAAGAAAACAAAAAAATAAAATCATCATATTATAGAACCAAAAAAGCTAAACCATTGTATAATAGACTGATAAAATATAAAGAAAATCATTTATACTTTATGAAAGATTTTAAAGTTCCATTTGATGATAATTTAAGTGAAAGAGATTTAAGAATATTTAAAAATAAAACTAAAATATCGGGAGGCTTTAGAAGTATAGATGTTGCTCAAGATTTTGCAAAAGCTTTATCAGTAATAAAAACATCAATAAAAAGAAATATGAATCCATACAATTCTATAAAAAATATATTTAATAATAAAATTTTATTCAGCTAAAAGAGAGCAATTTTTTCTAAAATGCCCTCATTTTAGTGTGCCATAGTCTGAATAGTTACTATAACTTTGTTTTTCCTTGTATTCTTTTTTAGATTGTAATATAATGAACAGTAATAAATGTAGATTGTGAGTGAGATTTATGAGGGAAAGTTATTGGGGTTATTGGTTAATTGTTTTAGGAGTATTTGTTATAACAGTTATGTTACTTATATCAAATGTAACTAATACATCTACTCAAGATTATTATTTAGTTAAAGAAGTATCAGAAGCAGCCATGGTTGACGCAGTTGATTATGGATATTATAGACAAAGTGGAGAACTTAGAATAAATCGTGAAAAATTTATTGAAAACTTTTTAAGAAGATTTTCAGAAAATGTTAGTTTAAGTACTTATACTATTGATTTTTATGATATATATGAAAGTCCACCAAAAACAAGTGTTAAAGTGACAACTAAAAGTAATACATATAATGTAAAAACTGACCAAACTTCTTTTGATATTGTTAATCGGGTTGATGCAATATTAGAGTTAGATGGTACGGTTTCTGGTAGTGAATCAGCTGGTACAAATACAAACTCTAATAATAATAGTGGAACATCATCTAATAATCAAAATAATAACAATAGTGGAAGTACTAATAATAACACAAGCAATAATAATACAAATAATAATAGTAGTAGTAATACTAATACTAATACAAATGATAAAAATACTAATAATGATAAAGAAAGTAGTAATAATAAAGATAAAGATAATGATAAAGAAAGTAGTAATAATAAAGATAATGATAAAGATAAAGAAACTAGTAAACCAACAACTACTAAAAAGAGTAAGATTAAATTAAATAAAGACTTAGTAGTTTTAACAGTTAAATTTTATAATAGAGCAACTATTACGGCTGATGTAACAACTTATGGTAATGTTAGTGATAAGGTAAGTTGGGAGTCTTCTAATAGTGATGTTGTGGCTGTAAGTTCTAGTGGGGATGTTTTAGCTAAATCACCAGGAACAGCTTATATTACTGCTACAACGAAAGATGGTGTTAGTGCTAAAACTAAAGTAAAAGTAATTGATAGAATGCGTAAGAATCCTAATAATACATGGAATATTAGTGATAAAGATTTTACAGATGAAGAAAAAGAGTCATATTTAGATAATGCTGAAGAATTATGTCATTCTAAGTGGTTTAAAGAAGACCCAGAAAGATATTATTATTGTAAAAAACAAGAATATGTTTATTATACAGGGTCACCTGATAAATTAGTTAAACATACCATGACTAAGAAAGTTGGAGTAAGTGCAACTGATTATGCAATCTTTATTTCATCAGCTAAACAATCAATTAGTTTATTAAAAATGAATAGTAATGGTAAATGGAAAGTTTTAAGAACAGCTAGAACTTCAACAAGACCTGCTTATAATGATGGACATTATCGACATGATTTCTATATGGGAGCAAGTTATGTTTTAGATAATTTCTTTGGAAAAATTATTATTCAATTTAGTGATGTAGATTATTATAAAGGAGATAATAGACTTCCTAATTCAACAACTGTAGAACCACATTATGCGCATAGAGCAATTCATAGAACACCAGAAGCTGAAAGTATGCTTGGCATACCAAGGTCAGCAGGGTGTGCAAGAGTACCAAATGAATTTATACAATACTTAGTTGAAACCTTAAAAAATCAATATGGAACAAGAATAATTTATTTTTAAGAGGAGGGCATTATGAAGTTTATAACTAAAAATAAAATATTAATATTAATTGGAATAGTTATTGTAATTATGTTAGGTATCTTTCTATCTAAGATAAACTTTAAACATTTTCAATATGTATATGTTAAAAATTATCAAGATATTATAAATAAAGTTGGTTATAATATGTATGATATTGAAAATAAAAACAGTTTTCAGATAAATGATGTGAAAGATTTATCAGAAACATTTAAAACAGCTTATACATTTATTGACCCTTCTTATTTTTCTGATAATTTAGATACTTCAACTTTAAGTGATAATGATATTATACATTTAACATACTTAATTATGACTGGGGGAATAAAAGATGTATGTATAGAAAAAAATTATTTTTCGAAGATGGCTCAGTTATATTTTGGAAAAGATAAATTAAATTGGAAAGAAACATATAAGAGTGATGAGAGTGATTTTCTTAATCATGGATATTGTTTTGCTAAAGAAGATAATAATATTTTAAAACTTGAAGTAGATAGTTTGATAGAAGAAGATAATCAATATTTAATTGTCTATAAAGAAGATATAAGTGAAGAAGAAAAAGAAGTTGAAGGAATAGAAGCTAAATTTTGGAATATGACATTTTTAAAAACTTCTGGGGCTCCAAGGCTTTCTAACATAACAATTAGTTATGATTATCTTGAAAATGATGAAGATTATATGTATAATGATATAGATGAATAATAGAAAAATGAATTTTTTAAAAGGTTCATTTTTTTAGATAGAATAAGGAGGTAAGATATGGATATAATTAATATTTTTATAAATGTTTATGCCTCTTTTATAGAAAATATAAGTCCTTGTAGTAGATTACAAACGCCTTTAAAATTTATTGGTTATATTGTTTTTATTATGAAAATTATTATTCCTTTGGTAATAATAATATTTGGGATGATTGATTTATTTAAAGCAGTAACTGGTGGGAAAGATGTAGAAGTAAGTAAAACTCTTAAAGTGCTTCTTTTTCGTTTGATTGCAGGTGTATCTATTTTCTTTATTCCATCAATAGTTAGTTTTATTTTTTCTTTAGTAGATGGGTTTTCTGACGTTACAAAAGAATTTGAAATATGTCAAAAATGTGTATTAGATGTTTTTAGTTGTAAAAAGACGAATACAGAGACTGAAACTTCTAATAAAACAGAACAAAGTTCTAATAAGAATGAAACAAATAAGGGAAGTAGTTCAAGTAGTAATGAAAATAATAATACAACCAATAAAAATAATAATACAACAAATAAAAATAATAATACAACCAATAAAAATAATAATACAACAAATAAAAATAATAGTACTACCAATAAAAATAACAATAGTAGTAGTAAACCAAAGAAAACACCAAAGAGTAAATTGAAAGTTAATAAGAATTTAGTTGTTTTGACAGTTAATTTTTTTAATCGTTCAGCTATAACAGCTAGTGTTAAAACGTATGGTAATGTAAGTGATAAGTTAAGTTGGAGGTCTTCTAATAGTAAAGTTGCTACTGTTAATTCTAATGGAGAAGTTTTAGCAAAATCACCTGGGACAACTTATATTACTGTGACAACAAAAGATGGGGTAAGTGCTAAAACTAAAGTAAAGGTAATTGATAGAATGCGTAAGAATTCTAATAATACATGGAATATTAGTAATAAAGATTATACTAATGAAGAAAAAGAGTCATATTTAGATAATGCAGAAGAGTTGTGTCATTCTAAGTGGTTTAATGAAAATCCTGAGAGATATTATTATTGTAAAGCACAAGAATATGTTTATTATACGGGGTCACCTAATAAGAATTTAACTAGAAAAACAATGGTGAAAAAAGTGGGAGTAAGTGCGACTGATTATGCAATTTTTATTTCATCAGCTAAAGAAACTATTAGTTTATTAAAAATGAATAAGAATGGGAAATGGAAAGTTTTAAGAACAGCTAGAACTTCTACAAGACCCGCATATAACGATGGTCATTATCGGCATGATTTTTACATGGGAGCATGGTATGTTTTAAATAGTTTTTATGGAAATGTTATTCTGCAGTTTAGTGATGTAGCGTATTATAAAGGGGATAATAGGCTTCCTAATACGCAAATTAAAGAACCACATTATGCTCACCGGGCAATTCATAGAACACCAGAATCAGAAAGTTTACTTGGCATACCAAGGTCAGCAGGGTGTGCAAGGGTTCCTATTGCTTTTAGAGATTATTTAATATCTACTTTAAAAAATCAATATGGAACAAGAATTATTTATTTTTAATTTATTTTTCATTTATGGAAATAAGGCCTTTGTAAAATTTCCAAGCAATAATTTTAATAACATGATTATCTAAGTCTTCTTCACTTAATGTTTTATCATTAATAGCATTTTTAATAGAAGTAAAGGCACTTTGATAATCTGTTATAATAATTAGGTCATTTAAGGATAATATGGCTTTTACATATTTATTAGATATGTCACTTAGGGCACCCATGTCTAGGTCATCAGAAATAATTATTCCTTGAAAATTTAGGTCATCTAATAATAAATTATGAACAGGTTTAGATAGGCTTGCAGGGTTATCTGGGTCAATATTTGTAACTATATTATGACTAACTAATATGCTTTCTGCTTCACTTTTAATTCCTTCTATAAATGGTGGTAAATCATTTTCTTTAATGGACTCTAAGTCTCTATTATCAATTGATTTTCCGTTATGAGTATCATCATTATTACCATAACCAGGGAAGTGTTTTAAAGTATAAGATACTCCAGTTTTTTTGCTTGCTTCTATTACTGTTTTAGCATAAGTGCTAGTAAGACTTGTTGATAGATTTATTGAACGATTATACATATAATCATCGGGATTTAGAGAGACATCTACAACAGGAGCTAGATTTAGATTAAGTCCTAAGGAATAGAGAAGTTTACTTTTTTTAATGGTGTCATCTTTAATTAAAGAAAATCCACCTTCTTGATATAAATCACTGCTAGATTTAAATTTTTCAGGACTTAAATTTTTATTTTGAGAAACTCTTGTGACAACTCCGCCTTCTTCATCAACAGCTGTAAGAAGAGGTATTTTAGAAAGAGATTGACTTTCATTTATCATGTTAATAACTTCATCTTTTGCTTTGTTTTCAAAATCTTTAGAAAAGAAGATGTATCCTCCTAAATGATACTTAGTTAGAGCATTTTTGACATCGTTTTCATCATATCTTGCTAATAAGACTTGACCGATTTTTTCATCTAGGGAGAGATTTTTAAGATAATCTTTGGCTAGGTCTTTGTAATTAGCTAGAAAATCAGGAGTAGTTTCATTTTCTACTTTAGTTACTTCATAACTTTTTATTTCAATATCTTGAACTGGTTTATTTTTATCTAAAAGACCACAGTAAGTTAAATTAATAATATCATTTTCAGAAAAAGAATTATCAAAAACTTCTAATGTATAAATATTATCTTCTTCATCAACAATTGTTAATTTATCATTTTCTTTTTTTAAAATAGTAGCTTTTAATTCATGAACTGTAGGTTCTTTTACATAATAAACCTTATTAATAGTTAAAGTAATTAATAAAACAATAATTAAAATGCCAATGGGTATTAATTTTTTTTTCACACTAATCACATTCCTTTTCTAAATTATATTATAAAAAGGGAATAAATAGTATAAAAAATAAAAGAAGCTTTTGGCTTCTTAATCAAAAGTATCCGAATAATCAGGATTATAATTAATATTAGAATCAAATTCAACATAGTTTAAATAAATCATTCTAAGTAAATACCATTTCCCAGAATTTTGGTCTCTTAAAATTAAATGGTCTCTTCCAGATTGTTCTATTATGCCATTGTAGACTTTATCACGCCACTCATTAGAATCAGGGTAAGAAAAGTAGGCTTTAACATTTTTTCCACGATTTAATCTTAAGATGTTTTCAATTAAACTTTGTTCTAAAGGGAAAGATTGTTCGACGCTTATGTTACCTGGAGGAGACGTTGGTTCGGGGTTTATTGCTTGGGGAAATGTAGGAGTACTAAAAAAACTACCATTCATAAATTATTCACCTCTCTATAAATTGTATACGAAAGATAAAAATATTATGCCAAAAGAAGTTGGAGTTTGTAAAGAATTTATTGATAGCAGGGTTTAATGAAAAATCAGAGAAAATTATTGCAATTGCTAATTGTAGAAAATCAGCTTTTTCTATGATAAAATACAAAGTAATAAAGTTGATATATGAAAAAAGTGTAAATGTAATTTTGTGGGCTATTGGAGGAAATATGAAAAAAATAATCGCATTATGTTGTTTTTTACTTATCGGGGTAACTGGTTGTAAAAATATTGGTAATGTAACCAATGTTAAAATTAAAGAAGTTAATTCTGAAATTTATTCTAAAGAAGAAATTTATGATGCTATCAATATTATTATAAATGATTTTAAAGACGATTGGGACGATTGTACATTAAATGAAATCTATTATATAGGGGATATAAGAAATAATGATTTTATAGATTGGGCAACAAGAAATAACAAGGAGGAAGTAATTGTACTAAATTCTAACTTTACTGTTGGTTCTTATGCTAACGATAAATCATTAAATCTTAATAGCGAGTATAATAATTGGAATTGGATTTTAGTAAGAAATAAAAATGAAAGTTGGCAACATATAGATCATGGATATTGATAAATTGATTATAATATATGTAATTTGTAGAAATGGAGGAAAATGGGCAAAAAAGTTTAAAAAACTTTTTCCATTTATGTTGGGAATAATTATGTTTAGTATTTTGTTGTGCTTTTTCCATGGTTTATATAATGCTTTAACAACAATTTTTATAACTAATATTAGTTCATTAATTATAGAGTTATACTTGCAATAATATGTATATTTTTATATTATAAAGAAAAATGTAGTTAAAAGGAATATTTTTTCATTAATTTAATTTTATAGTATACATTATATAATGTTTAGAGAAATAAATAATAATTTGCAGGAGTGGAGAAAAGATAAAAATGATAAAGGAAAATAAGAAGGATTTAAGTAAAAGAGAAAAAATTAAAAATTATGTTTTATTAAGTAGTGTATTTATTATACCTCTATTATTCTTTTTATGGGGTGGTTATATTTCTATCTCTTCAGTGGGAGCAAATTTAAATGTAATCTTAGATTTTACAAATGAAGAGGCTAATAAAATAAATTCTATAATTAATAATACTTGGCATTTATTTATAATAATGGCTTATGAATATATTATTTACTGTATTTTATTGATATTAAATTATATCTTTTATAAAAAGAAATATAAGATATTATTACTAATTTTTAATGTAATTATACTAATTGTATTTGTTGTTGATTTTATAATAAATTTTGTTCAAAATGGAGAGTTCTATAATTTTGATTTATTATTATATGTTATTAACTCTTTAATTGGCCTATATTATGCATATAAGTTGTATAAAGAATAGTTGTAAAATTTCATTATATTAGTAAGTTTATAAGAAAGATTGGAGTGTTAGTTATGGCTAATGAAAATAAAAAAGATTTTAATGCAATGATGAGAAATAATAGGGATATTCCTAAAATACAAGTTGTTGAAGATGAAAAAACAATAAAAAAATATGGTGGAACTAAGATGTTTTTTGCACCACCAATTTACTATGATGAGATAATGAAAAAGTACCAAAAGGGAAACTTATTACAATTAGAGAGATTAGAGATTATTTAGCAAAGAAAAATAATGCAGACTTTACCGATCCAATGACAGCAGGAATATTTGTTAGTATTGTTGCTTGGGCAAGTTATCAAAGAGACGAAGATATTACTCCATATTGGAGGACTTTAAAATCAGATGGTGAACTCAATGTTAAATATCCAGAAGGAGTAGAGTTACAAAAAAGGAAACTTAAAGAAGAGGGACATATAATTATTTCAAAGGGTACAAAAAATATAAAATATTATGTTAAAGATTTTGAAGACATTTTAATAGAATTGTAATTTTACGAAAAAAGAATATTTTAGAAAGTGAAAATGCAAATTATTGTGTAAAATTGGTTAAAAAAGAGATAAAAGCACAGTATTATTTAAGATTTTTTTAAATTCTATTATTTTAAGTGAAAGTTTAAATATATGCCAAAAACAGATAATACTAATGCAACCTAAGTAGTTAGCTAATACTATATTCTTTGTTTGATAAATCACATTTGTAAGAAAAAAATATTGTCAAAATAAATTTTTAATGGTAGAATGTAATTAGTGAAGGAAACTTCATGTTAAATGATATATCTTATTTAGATATTATTGAGGGTCACTTTAATAGAATTGTTTAAACTATAATAAAATTTGTTATTTTATAGGTATTTTTCTATTTATGTTATAAATTAACCAACTCTTATCCTTTGTAATAAAGTGATGACTTAATATTCTAAATGGATATATCATTTTTTTTATTTATTTATAATTGAATTAGATAAGTATATTAGGTATAATTTAATTATAGAATAGAGTTGATTTATGATGGATATAGAAAGTATTAAAGAGAAGATTTTAGAGAAAGATATAGTAAAGAAGGTTTTTGTTATAATTTTGGGGGTTTATTTGTTAGCTTTAAATTATAATTTGTTTTTGTTACCAAATAATTATGTTATTGGGGGTACTTCTGGTTTATCAATTATAGTTAAAGAGATTTTTGGATGGAATCCCACGGTTTTCTTATATATTACAAGTATTATTTTAGTGGTTGTAAGTTATATTATATTAGGTAAAAAGGAAACAAGGATTACTATTGTTGGTAGTTTATTTTATCCTTTAATGATTAGTTTAACAGAACCAATTGCCAATTTTTTTAGACCATATTTTCAGTTTGATAATGTGTTACTTTTAGTTATTGTTACAGCAATTATTCATGGGATAGCTAATGGATTAATATACAAAGTTGGTTTTAATACAGGTGGTTCGGATATTTTAATGCGAATTATAAATAAATATTTTCATATACCAGAGGGTAAATCAGTTTTAATTTTGAATGCAGTTATTATTTTGCTTGGTGGATTTGTTTTTGGGTTAAATCAAATTATTTATGCGATTATTATTTTAATTATTTATACAAAAATAGTTGATGCAATGTTAATAGGGATATCTAATTCCAAAATGTTTTTTATCTATACTAAAGAACATAAAAAAGTTAAAGATTATATTATTAAAGAAATGCAGACTGGGGTTACTTTAGTGGAAACAGAAGGGGGTTATTCTAAGAAGAAAGATTATATGTTAATGTGTGTAGTTCAAACTAAAGATTATTACTTATTTAAAGAGATGGTTTTAGCGATTGACCCCAATGCTTTTTTAGTAATAAATGATTGTTATGAAGTTCATGGAGGACATAGGCGAAATTTACCATTTATTTAGTGATTATTTTATGCTATAATGCTAATATCCAAGAGGTGGTAAAATGAAGTTAATTAAAGTTGAACATGCTTATAAAATTTATAAAAATGGAACAACAGCGATAGCTGATTTATCAGTGACAATAGATAAAGGAGAATTTGTTTTTGTAATAGGTTCAACAGGAAGTGGGAAATCGACATTTATTAAAATGCTTTATCGAGAAGAAAAGCCTACTAAAGGTAAAATTGTTGTTGGTGGGATTGATGTTAGTAAATTAAGAAATTCTAAAGTATATAAATTAAGAAGAAAGATAGGAGTAGTTTTTCAAGATTTTAAACTATTACCTAAATTAACAGTTTATGAAAATGTAGCTTTTGCTTTAGAGACATTAGGATTACCAAATAAAGAAATTAGACCAAAAGTTTTAAAAGCTGTAGAAGCGGTTGGTTTAAAAGATAAATTAAGAAATTTACCAAGTCAATTATCTGGTGGAGAACAACAAAGAGTGGCGATTGCAAGAGCGATAGTTAATGAACCAAAATTATTGATATGTGATGAACCAACAGGAAATTTAGACCCAGATACAAGTAAAGAAATAATGAAAATTATTGAAAAAATTAATAAAGATAGTGAAACAACAATAATTATGGCTACTCATGATAAAGAATTAGTAAATAAAATGAAGAAAAGAGTAATTGTTATTGAAAATAGCGTTATTGTAAGTGATGATATGAAAGGAAGATATAAGGTACATGAAAGCATTACGGATTCTAAATAGAAGTATAAGAGATTCATTTAAAAGTGTCTTTCGTAATATATCATTATCAGTAGCTAGTATAGCGTGTACAACGGTAACATTAATACTAGTGGCAATAAGTTTAGTTTTAACATATAACGTTAATAATGTAACAACTAACTTAGAAAAAGAACTAACAATTGTGGTATATTTAAAGAAAGATACGACTAAAGAAAATCGAATAAATTTTGAAAATGATTTAAAAACAATGGAAAATGTAGAAAAAGCTCAATATAAAAGTGGAGAAGAATGGAAAAGTGAGATGAAACAAGAGAGTGATACTTTAAAAACAACTCTTGATTATTTATCAGAAAATCCCTTATTAGATTCATATATTGTAACAGTTAAAAATGTTAATGATTTAGCAAGTACAACTGAGAAAATAAGAAAATATGAATTTGTATCTAGTGCCGAATATGGTGAGGGAATGGTAGAAAGTATCATAGGTATATTTGATGCAATAAGTAAAGGAACAATAGTTATTGTTTTAGCACTTGTTTTAGTAACGGCATTCTTAATAAGTAATACTATTAAACTAACAATATTTTCAAGAAAAACTGAAATAGAGATTATGAGATTAGTTGGAGCAAGTAATACAGCTATTAAATTACCATTTGTTTTTGAGGGATTTATATTAGGAGTTATGGGAAGTATAATACCAATAATTCTTAGTATTTATGGTTATGTATATTTATATGATATATCAGGAGGATTTATTTTTACTAAAATATTACAATTATCAGCACCATTCCCATTTGTTCTTATTGTTGCCTTATTCTTACTAGTAGTTGGGTCATTAGTTGGTATGTTTGGGTCATATAGAGCTGTTAGAAAGTATTTGAAAATATGAAAAAGATAGTTAATATAATAATAATATTAGGAATGTTTATGAGTATAATTCCTACAGTAAAAGCTAGTGATAAACAAACTTTAGGAGAATTAAAAAAACAATATGAAGATAAATTAGTAGAACAAAAAGAAAATAATAATAAATCAGAAGCAGCTAAAGAAGAAATAAAACAAAAAGAAGCAGCAATTAAAGAAGCTGAAAAAGAAATAGCAGAAGCAGAAGCTGAAGAACAAAGAGTTCAAAAAGAAATAGAAGAATCAAATAAAAGAATAGAAAAATTAAAAAAAGAAACAGAAAATATTTTGTTATACCTTCAACAAATGGAAGGAGAAAATGCTTATGTAGAGTATGTTAGTGGGGCAAGTACGATAACTGATTTAATTACTCGAGTAGCGGCTATTGAACAAATATCTTATCATACTCAAGAAACAATGAAAAACCTAGAAGAAGAAATTAAGAAAAACGAAGAATTAAAACAAGAGTTAATATTAAAACAAGAGAATTTAAAGAAACAATCAGAAGAATATAAAAAAATTATAGAACAACGTTATAAAGATATTAATAATTATGATAAATATGCTTTAGATATTGATACACAAGTTAAATCTTTAAAAGAAAAATTAGATACAGCTAAGAAAAATTGTGAAGCTTATGCTCCAGATTTAGGTGATGACGCGATTATTAGTGAAGATTGTGTTAAAAAGATTTATGACGCGAATGGTAATGTTATAACTATAGATAATGGTGAATGGTTAAAACCTTTAGATTATGGATTTATAACTAGTCAAATAGGAAGTCGTTGGGGAAGTTATCATAATGCTTTAGATATTGGTGGTAATGCAGAATGGACACCAGTTAAGGCTGCAGCTTCTGGAGTTGTATCAGGAAAAATATATCGTTCTAGTTGTGGAGGTAATATGTTATATATTGATGTAACAGTTAATGGTGTACCTTATACAACTTATTACTATCATTTAATTCAATTTAATGTTGAGTTAGGTGATGTAGTTACACAAGATACGGTAATAGGATATTTAGGTGGAGGGTCAACAGCAAGTTATGATAGTTGTACTTTTGGAGCACATCTACACTTTGGAGTTGCTAAAGGATTTTATAATGGATATTCTATTCCAAGAGAAAATGTTATTACACCACCAGGTTTTCCAAATTATGAAGGTTGGGAATTCTTCTCAAGATATGATTGGTATGTTGGATAGATTGTAAGCTAGAAAAATTAATAGCTAAGAAAGATAAGTTAGTCCATCATAACATCATGATAGAATTAAAATATATTAAAGAAAGATTACAGTAAAAAAATATTAAATAGTAAAATAGAAGAATATATTAAAGATAAAAGATTAGGCACTCCCTTAAAGAAGTATGTCGTAGTATTCTCAGAATACGAATGTAAGAAAATTGTAGAAGTGTAGCAATGAAAAAATGTTATACTTCTTTTTTATTTTGTGTTAAGATGTATATAGAAAGTAGGAGATGAAAATGGATAAAAAGACAATTGGGGGGGGGGTTATTAAATAAGAAGA
>CANRKL010000018.1 GCA_947631205.1 uncultured Bacilli bacterium
TGTAGGTTCTGATGCCCAAAATTTTATTGATATAGGAGATAAATATAAAGCAGATATATGGTATGGATATTATAGTGTAGATAGTACATCATATAAAGAATATAGTTCACAAGCAGACTGTACTAGTGCAAGTTCATATAATGTAAATTGTAAAGTAGGAATAAAAACTGGCGAGCCCATTTTATGGCGAATAATAGGAGTCATGAATAATATGACTGTAATTAATGATGATGGAAGTGAAAGAACCGGACAAAGTTTAATAAAAATAATTAGAGAAGATAGAATAGGAGGTTATAGTTTTGATTCATCTGATTCTGGAGGTGGTAGTAGTAGTTGGGATACTTCAGCAATTATGAAACTTTTAAACCCAGATTATGAAAATAATTCTGCTAATAATAGTTTATATTGGAATAGCTCAAAAGGAAAATGTTATATCTCTTCATATCTTAGGAATGAAGCTTGTGATTTTAGCAGTAAGGGACTAACCGAAAATGCTAAAAACAAGTTGGCTAAAGTAAAATGGTTTTATGGGAGTATAAATTATGATGTTGCGGATTATGATGATGTATATATTTTATATAATACTGAAAGAAATGGAACATGGAATGGATATATTGGTCTTATTTATCCTACTGATTATGCATTTTCAATAGGAGGTAATTATAGAGTTAGATGTATTGGTATAAATATGACCAAACGAGACTTTAGTAATAAAATTTACTGTAGTGATAATTCCTGGATTTCCCAAGATCCATATATATGGACTATGATAAGAACTTATTATAATAATAATGCTATCGCTATAACGAGCTATGGTAAAATGTACCCTAATGGAACATATTATACTGCAGATGTATTCCCAACCGCCTATCTAAAATCCTCCGTTAAAATCAAATCCAATACAGCCGATAATTATGGCTCCAAAGAAAATCCTTTTCAAATTGAGTAAGAGAAGAATTTTCTTTTTTTATTGAAGACATATTAAAACTCTTTCAAAAAAATCATAAATAGGGTATAATGTAAATACTAAAGAGGTGGATTATGGAAAAATTAAAAAAAACATGGGAAAATAATCGTGTTTTAATCGTTCTAGGGGTTATTGTTTTAACTTGTATAATTGTCATGAGTTGTGTAATGGTAAAATATTTCTTTGGAGGTTCAACATCAAGTTATGGAGACCGCTTAGATGACATTGCCGATTTACCATATAAAGATGAAGATAAAGAAACTTTAAAAGAAGCAATTAAACAGCAAGAAATAGTAAGTGATGTCGATATTAAAGCAATAGGCAAAATTATCTACATTAGAATTTTATTTAATGAAAAGGCTAATATCGATAGTGCCAAACAAGTCGCAGCAACTTCCTTAGAAAATATTGCCAAAGAATATCAAGAAAAATATGACATTCAATTTACGATTGTTCAAGAAAGTGCTCCAGAAATAGCCGGATTCACCATAATGGGTGCCAAAAATATTAATCGTCAAAATTTAGTATGGAATAATAATACTCCTGAAAAGACAGAATAGAAAGAGTAGGTATTTATGAAAAAGAAAAAGAGAGTAATCATTATTGTCATTTTAGCTTTACTTCTAATAGGAGGATTAACAGGCTTTTTCTTATTAAAAGATAATGAAAGTCTAAATTCATATGAAAAAGAATGGATAGCCTCTAATTCAACCAAGATTCAAAACATAAGCGTAGTAAATGACCAAAATTTATTTGGCAAAAATGGTTCAGGGATTTTTTATGATTTTTTAAATGATTTTGGAGAAAAATACAATATTAATTTAAATATAATAACATATAAAAATAATGAAAATCCTAGTGGAGCTATTCTAGGAGTAGCAAATAATTTACCAGATGGAGCATTTAGTTTTTACAAAGACCATTATGTCTACATTTCAAAAGAACAAATAACATATAACTATCATGATTTAGAAAATCGTCATGTTGGTGTTTTAAATGCCAATGCAACTTATCTAAACAATTATTTGAACGGACTAAATTTACAAGTGGAAAATTATGCAACCAGTGAAGAACTAATTAAAGCCTTAAAAGATGGTCTAGTAGCGGGTATAATTGTTCCAAGAATGGAATATTTAGATAAAATCCTAACTGAAAATTTATCAATTAATTTTCATTTTAGCGACATAGCATACCACTATTACATGAATGACATCAATGAATCCCGACTAAAAAGCATTATGAATAAATATTACAATAATTGGTCTAAAAAATCTTTAAAAACAGCGACTTTTAGTGCCTTACAACAAGAATTCTTACATGATTTAAAAATTGCTGAGAAAGATTTAGTAGCCATTCAAGGAAACACTTTAGCCTATGGACTTATCAATAACAGTCCTTATGAGATACTTGCTGGTGGCAAGACAGGTGGAATAGTTGCCGAATACATTAAACAATTTTCTTCATTTTCCGGAGTAGAAGTAGGATACAAACGTTATAGCAATTTACGAAAATTCTTAAGAAATATTAATAACAACAAAATCGATTTATATCTAAATTATTACACTCAGAATTCTAATGGAACAAACATTGTTACCAACATCCCAATCGAAATAGCTTATTATACCCCTAAAAATAGTGATATAGTAATTAATTCTCGGGAATCACTAAGAGGAAAAACCATCTATGTTCTTGAAGAATCTATTCTAGCCAATGAACTATCTAAAGTAAATTACCTTAATGTAAAAACATATAAAAACAATAATGAATTAAAAAGTATTCTAAAAAAGAAAGATACAATCCTAGCTATCGATAGCCTAGTTGGAGAAACTTATGAAAGAGTTGAACTTAAAAAATACCATTTAGAGTACTTAGAAGAAACTAATTTAACTTACTCATTTAAATCAAATAAAAATGAAATATTTAATACCTTACTTACCAAATATATAAATTATTTAGATAATAATTATTTAAAAGTTCATGGTCTTTATACCAATGAAACAACGAAAAAAAGTGGAAGTATTATTTCAACAATTAGTCAATATGCTATGTACTTAATTGTCTTTATAGGTATAATTTTAATCTTAATATATCAAAATAGTAAAAAGGTTAGATTAGCCAAAAAAATCAAAAAAGATGACAAATTAAAATACATTGACCAACTAACATCTTTAAAAAATCGTAATTATCTAAATGAAAATATTTCCTCATGGAATAAAAATACTATCTATCCTCAAAGTGTAATCATGATAGATTTAGACCACTTGCAAGAAATAAATGACACGAGAGGCTATGAAGAGGGAGATAAACAAATCCAAGCTGGTGCTAATATATTGATTAGAACCCAACTAGATAATTCTGATATAATAAGAACTGATGGTAATGAATTCATGGTATATTTAGTTGGCTATACCCAAAAAAGAGTGGCAAGCTATATTCATAAATTAAATAAAGAATTCAAAAAATTACCTCATGAATATGGAGCGACCTTAAGCTACAGCATGATATTAGATGACCTAAAAAATATTGAAGATGCCATCAATGAATGTGTAGAAGACATAAAAAAACAAAAAGAATTAAAGGAAGAAAAAAATGAAAATAATTGAGAAAGCAAAAGAAATAATTAAAAGATTATGGAAGATTGTTACCAAGCCGGATATGCTTGTCTTACCTGGTCAACTTGCTTTCTTTTTTTTATTAGCAATCGTTCCAACCTTAACCATAATCGTGTATATTACTTCACTATTTCATTTATCAATCGACTTTTTTACCAACTTTATTACCAAAGCCTTTGGTAGCTCTACTGCTGATTTAATCCTACCAATGGTCAAAGATATTAATATAAGTAAAGCCTTCATCATCACCTTACTTATAACCTTTTATACCGCCTCAACTGGAGCTAGCTCAATTATAATAACATCTAATCATCTATATGGTGTCCAAAATACTAGTTTCATAAGAAGAAAAATCAAAGCTATTATTTTAATCCTCATATTAGTAATATTATTAGTCTTTTTATTACTAATCCCCACTTTTGGTGATAAAATTATCGATTTAATTAAATACGTCAACATGAATCCCCAAGTTACTAAAACATTGACTATTTTAATTAATATAAGTAAAGGACCAATTGCCTGGCTTATAACATTCTTTTTAATCAAAATAATATATGCTATGGCTCCTGATGTCCGATTCCCCTCATCATGTACAACCAAAGGAGCCTTATTTACAACAGTAGGATTCGGCTTATCGACCTTAATGTATTCAATATTTGTTAATAACTTTGCCCATTATGACATCTTATATGGCGGACTTGCTCACTTTGTAGTTTTAATGATATGGTTATACATCATTGCCATAATAGTTACCATAAGCTTAGCCATAAACAAAGAAGAAGTAAACAAATGGCAAAAAAAGGAACAATAAAAAAATAAAAATATAACATAATAAAAATATGCACACAGATATTACTTGTGCATAAAAAATTTTCAATCCGAAAGAATATTTATCAGGTATTAATAAGATTGAAGAGTAATATCTAAGAAAGCAATTAAAAAATATTAGCTTTCTTTGTTTTTTATTGTATAATAAATTAAATAGGAGTTGATATTATGCTTTCATATGGTAAAAACGTATTATTAAATACAGAACCTAAAACAATTAAGAAAGTTTATTTAAATAAAAATAAGACTGATAAAAATATAATCGAATATTTAGAAAAAGAAAAAATACATTATGAATTAGTGCCTTTAGAATATATAAACAAAAAATGCAAGGGAAACCATCAAGGAATATTAATAGAAAGAGATGATTACAAATACTCTTCCCTAGAAGAAATACTAAATGAAGAATTTATCATAATCTTAGACCACTTAGAAGACCCCCATAACTTTGGAGCTATAATAAGAACCTGTGAATCAGCTCTCATTGGTGGAATAATTATCCCCAAAGATAGAAGCGTATCAGTAAATGAAACCGTCATGAAAACCAGTGTAGGCACCACAGAAAATGTCAAAATAGTCAAAGTTACCAACCTTGTAGAAACAATTAAAAAACTAAAAAAAGAAGGCTACTTTATATATGGAAGTGATATGATAGGTACTGATTATCGCCAATTAGATTATAGTGGTAAAAAAGTCTTAATAATTGGTAACGAAGGAAAAGGAATAAGTAATTTAGTAAAAAAATCTTGTGATGAAATAATAACCATTCCCATGAAAGGAAATGTTAATAGTCTAAATGCTTCTGTTGCCTCAGCTATATTAATCTACAAAATGGAGGATTTATCGTGAAGTATAATGAAGAAGATAATGAACTTATAAGCATTATGAGTGAAGACAATGAAATAGTAAGAGAAGAGTTATACAATAAGTTTCAAGATACTATTAAATATCTAGTAAATAAATATACCAATCGAGCTATAAAATTAGGCCTAGAAACTAGTGATTTATATCAAGAAGCCAGATTAGGATTTACTGATGCTATCAATAATTATGATGATATGAAAGAAGCGAGCTTAAAAACATTTATATCCCTATGTATAGAAAGAAGACTCCAAAAAGTTTTATTAAAAGCCCAAAGACTAAAAGATAACTTAGAACAAGACATTCTTTCTTTAGATTATGAATACGACAAATCAGGCATTCCCTTAAAAGAAATGATACCTACTGAAGATAATGACCCTTTACTTTTATTTAGTGAGATTGAGAATTTAGAAAGCATTGAAAATAAAATAAAAACAACTTTGTCCTCATTTGAATTCTTAGTTTATACATATTTAAAAGAAGGCTTAAAATACCAAGAAATAGCGAAAAAGCTTGACAAAAGTCCCAAACAAGTAGATAATACTATCCAACGACTAAGGGGGAAAATCAGATTAATATTAAGGGGGAATAAAGATGAATAATAAAATGAAATGGATTTTACCAATATTAATAGGGATACTATTAGTAAATATTTTTATCATGATTTTAAAGTTTCAAGGAAAAATTGAAATACATAATAATAGTAATAATAATGAAAATATAACAGAAGAAGAAGTAGTAGACCCCTATGCTTTTCATAATGAAAGCTCTATGACTATTGAAACAGTTTATGATTTAATTTTAGGAAAAAGAGAAGAACTACTTAAATTTTTTGATAATACAAAATTTTACCTATTAAAAGATTTAGATGAAAATTCAACAGAAGAAGACCAAGAAAAATATATTGTTATCGATAATGAATTTATTAGTGGATTTCAAAAATACATAACTGATAATTTATATAAACAAATTACCAAAGAAGTAGTCTTAATTAAAACAATCGATAACCTAAGCTATTATAAAGTATTAAAAGAAGGCTTTGAAAAATTATTAAGTGAAAGTTCTGTAGCAACAGTTGAGACAAACTCCCAAGAAATATATCCTATCCTAGCGCGTGATGACATGATTTATGGTCTAATTAAAATAAAAAATTGTGAGGATAATGCTAATACATGTAGTAGAGATGATGAATATCGAATAACTCTAGTAAAAGAAAATGATAACTGGATTATAGATGATATAGGAACTTCTAATTAACTTGTTAATTAGACAAGTAAATGCAAATAAAAATTGTTGAGATTAGATACATAATTTTTTTTGAAAATTTGTTATTTTGGACAAGTAATTGCAACTGCTTTTATTGAAGTGACTTTTACTTGTCCAATTAAGTTAGCGTAACTACTCAGACTTTAAAAAAATTAAAAAGTAGCAAAAAATAGCTGCTTTTTATTATGATTTATGAGAAAATATATGTATAGTAAAGGAAGTGATTGATGTGGCAAGAAATTATGAATTAGGTTTGTTTAAGGAATTAGAAGAATTAAATAAAAAAATGGATAAATTATTACAAGAAAATAAATATCAATCACTTGAAATACAGGAATTAAAAAAATATAAAAAATTATATGAAGAATCTCAAAAAAGAATAGATAAACTTTTAGAGGAAATCGAAAAATTAAAAAATCAAAGTAATAAAAATAGTAGCAATTCATCTAAGCCATCATCAACTGATATGTTCAGGCCAAAGAAAAGTGGACCAAATTTATATAATTCTAGAGTTAAAAGAGGAAAGAAAACAGGAGCTCAGTTTAGCCATGAAGGTCATTCTTTAACAAAAGAAAAGATAGAACAAAAAATAAAAGAGGAAAATGTTAAAGTGGTTGAAATTAAGCACACCATTTTTGGTGACTCAAAAAAAGAACCAATAATAAAATATAGATTGGGAATGAAAGCAATAACAGTAGTTGAAAAACACATATTTGCGTATTCAAAAAATACAAAAGAAAAATTACCAAAAGAATTTTATACAGATGTAACATATACAAATGATTTTAAATCTTTAGTTGTATTTATGAATGTCCAAAATGTGATGTCATTAAATAGGTTAAGTGAATTTTTTAGAATAGTAACTAGAAATGCTATAAATTTATCCGAAGGAACAATAATAAATTTTATGAGAGAATTTTCTAATAAGAGTACAAATACTATAGATAATATAATTGATAATGTTGTATCAAATTTTATTATTTATACAGACGAAACAACAGAAAAAATAGATAAACATAATTCTTATGTAAGAAACTATTCTAATGAAAATTCAACTGTTTATAAAAGTCATTTGCATAAAGGACATAATCCAATAAAAGATGATGATATTTTACCAAAATATAATGGAATAATAATGGGAGACCATGATACAACATTAGATTCTTATGGTTCAAAAAGAATAGAATGTAATGTTCATTTAGGAAGATATACAGTAGAAATAACTCAAAATGTATTAGATGCCCCGTGGGCAGAAAAAATGAAAACATTACTTGAAACAGGAAATAGAACTAGAGAATATGCTAAGGCTTATGGATTAGCTGGATTTAAAGATGATAATTATGAATGGTATTCCAAAAAATTTGATGAAATAATAAAGGAAGCTAAAGAAGAAACAAAAAATATGTCATCATCATTTTATAGAACAAAATCCAAGAAATTATATACTAGATTAGAAAAGAACAAAGAAAAACATTTAGCTTATTTAAAAAATTTTTCATTGCCTTATTCCAATAATCTAAGTGAATCTGATTTAAGAGTATATAAAATAAAATTAAAAGTATCAGGATGTTTTAGAAGTAAAACAGGCTCAGATTATTTTGCAGATGCACTTAGTATAATTAAAACTTCTAAAAAAAGAAAAGAAAATGTTTTACAAAATATAAAGAGCATATTTGAAGGTAAAGTCTTATTTGCAAATTAAAGAGTAACCTATTTAAAAGTTACTCGTTTTGAAGTGTTTTAAGTCTGAGTAGTTACAATTCTTGTTTTAATTAATTAAAAGAACTAAAGTATTTACTCTAATTCTTTTAATTTTTTATCCATCCATATCGGCAGTTGATTTCTTAACGGTGCAAAGCCATGATTGATATTACTTTCTTTTTCTAAAGCATAATCAGTATTTTTTATACTACATTTTAATTTTTTATTTTTAATATCTACTTCTAAAATAACACAAGGTATAATATCCCCTATTCGGGCATAATCACTTACGTTTTTAACAAAATGTTCACTTAATTCAGAAATATGGATTAATCCTGTATAATCGCTGTCAAAAGCTAAAAATATCCCATAATCTTCTATTCCTGTGACGGCTCCGTATTCAACTGCCCCAATCTTATACGATTCCATCTTCTCACCAAATTAATTATATCACGATTTTTACTTTACAACAAAAAAAATTACTCTTATAATTGTAATGGTGAATCTTTATGGAAAAAAACATTGAAAAAATTAAAGAATTATTAGATGATATTCGTCCTTTTCTAAATATGGAAGGTGGCGATATTGAATTTATCAAATATGATGATGGATATGTCTATGTTAAGCTTACTGGTGCCTGTGCTATGTGTACTAATCAAGATATTACCTTAAAAGAAAATATCGAAGCTTATTTAAAAGAAGAAATAAAAGATATTAAAGAAGTTATAAATGTTAGCTTATAGCTTCTTTTTTCATTAACCAATCAACACTTTCAATAGACCCATATTCTCTAATTATTAAATAACTTTTTCTTAAAAATTCTTCAATAACTGGTATTTTATCAATAATACCCTCTAAACATTCATCAGAAACATCATAATTCATTACATTATCATAAATATCAAAATAATAAGATGGATACATAAGCCTTCCATATAACATACCTAAAGAATACAAATCTATTCTTCTCATATCTAAGTAACATTTTAAATCTATTAAAGCATCATCTAATGATTCTAAAGCTTCTCCCTTTAAATACTCCGCTACATCTCTTACTTCTAAATCAATAATAAAATGCAACGGATTATCATAATTTAATCGATAATTAGGATACCATACTCTCCTATGACAAACATTTATTAAAATATTTGTTGGCTTAATATAATTGTTTACTCTCTCTACATAACTTATTGCATTTTCTGTAAGACCTACAAAATAACCAAAAGTATTTAAAACAATCGGCTTTTCTTTTCCTAAATTACTAATTTGATACTCAAAATAATCAATTTTTTCACTCCAAAGAATTGACCAACGAGGCCGATACAAACTTGATTTAAAATTCTTAATTTTCATCATATCCCACTTTTTTAACATATCAATTATTGAATATTCTTCTAAAGGACTATCAATACTTACTAAAGCATAAGTATCATTATCTAAAACAGTTGTTAAACTACCATTAATTGTAGGCACAATAAAATTAACTAAATAGCCTTTTTCTTGCATTTCCATATATAATTTCAATAAGTCATTTATTTCACTTTCTTGTCTTCTTATTTTAGTAAAATAAAAGTACTTATCATTTAAATAAAACATACCATAATCTTCTTTAATAATTAAATTATCTACTTCAATATGGTACTCATATCTTAATTTATCTTTCATATTAAATTATATGAAAAAAGCCTAAGATATAATCTTAGAACTTAAGCAGCTTTTTGTCTTTGAAGCATTTCAGCATTTTGTCTTGTAATATCAGCTATTTGAGTAGCTGCTTGTGCATTCTTTAATAACTCCTGAGCATCTGCTTTATATTTTTTAGCTTCATCTAAATAATTATTAGCCATATCTATTGAATCATTAATTTTTTTTTTATATTTATCAAATATAGCCATAATTTTATCATTATATTCTTTTGTTGCACCATTTATTTCATTTTGCATAACTTCAAAAATATTTTCTTTTGGCTCCTCATTACTAATTATTTCTGGACCTGTAACTGGTGGTGCTACTTTATTATTTTCCACTTTTATATTATTATCAATTACATTTGGTTCAATAACATTAGGTTCAACACTAGTTGGTATTGGATTAGTGGTATTTAAAATAGAATTAGAATTATTTACTATCTCTCCTTGATTAATTATTGGAACATCTCCTTTAAAAGGTTCAATATAACCATCATCTTCACCTGCTAAAGAAACAGCGGGATTATTCACCATATTTGATTCTACCTTGATAGTATTTACTAACACTTGATAATTACCCTTTAATGCCTCAAATTGTGCTTCAGAAACTTGTAATTTAGTTCCATCAGTAACACTAGATTTTACTTCACTGACACTTCTAATTGGTATTATTTTTTTCATTAATCTTCACCTGCCACTTCAACATTGTTTTTTATAATATCAACAACTACACTTTTTACCTCAGCCCAAGCTTCTGTATCCGCTATTGCCTGATATACTCCATCTTTCTCCCAATAAAATTCTAAAACTTTATTTCCATTATTATTTTCTTCTCTATCAACAATTAAAATTGAAACTCCTTTTATATGAGGACAAGAGTCATCAGTAGTTTTAAAATGACAAATAACTTTCTTTTCATCAATTTCTCCAGTAGGTCGAGATATTTTAATTTTTTCTTCCATCTTTATTCCCTCTCTTATTCTAATAAAAATTATAGCAAATTATTTTCAATTGTGCAATTATTTTTCTACTTCTTTTTCTAAAATAAAATAATGACATCCATAAGCACAATAATTTTTTAAATATTCATCAACTTTAGATATATCATTTATATCTTTAAAATTAGGATTATCTTTATTATTAAACCCTTTTAATCTTAAATGATTATAAGCCCAATCTCCTACTAAATAATCAAAATCTTGAAAATAATCAGTATATAATTTTTCTATTTCTTCTTTTATAACAGCTTCATTTTCATTTTTGATAATTAAATAATTAGTATCTAATATTTTTACTTTTTCCATTCTACCACCCTTACATATTTATTACTAATAATATGGCAATCAATAACAATGTAATAATAACACCAAGTAACAATAAAAAGTCAATAAATCCACTTCCACTTGTTAATCTATTCCCATATTTTTTATAATAATTAACAGCTTTTTTTAATAAAGTATTTTTATCTTCCTCACTATCTGGTATTCCAAAAAATTGATATACTTCTTGATTTACTTTATAAAGCTCCTGTTCATCAAAATTTTTTATTTGATTTTCTTTATAACCAAGTGCTTGATAAGCTTCCATAAATAAAACATTACTATTTACTGATTCTAAAGAAAAATTATGAGAAGCTAGAAACTTTTTACTTTGAAAATATTTAGAAATTTCCTCTTTATCTTCCATGTATAATTCTACATAATCTTGCATAATTTTATTATCACATAGAGCTATGTATTTAGAAAATTCTGTTACTTCTTCTAAAGAATAACCATTTACTAATACCTTTTGAAAAAACATATCTATTAAATATTTTTCTATTTGAATAAAGTATTTATTAGGTTTCATCATCTCATTAATTGTTTTAATATATAAACTTACATTGATTTTAAAATCATCTATTGATTCTTTATCTAAGCCATATTTTGCTAAATTACTATCAAATCCCCCTAAATTTGTTTCATTTTTGGTAATGTATGGATTAATGATATCAAGTTCACCATAAATAAATACTAAACTTCTAATTACAATAACAAAAAATGGCAAAGACCCTGATAATGGTTGCTCTTTAGTTAATAAATAATCTTTAATTGCTTTCGAAAATTCTTGACTAATAAAGATAATATTTTCCATATTATGCTCACCATAATGATTGTATCAATAAACAAAGAAAAAGTCTATAACTTGCTTTTTAATTTTCTTACTATTTTTGACAATTGTCACAATAATAAGTACTTCTTCCTCCTATTTTTATTCTTTTAATTGTATTATTACATTCTAAACAAGGCATACCTTCTCTTTTATGAACTTTTAAAAACTGTTGAAATCTTCCTGTAACACCTAAGCTAGATGTATAACTTCTAATCGTGGTACCCCCATTTAAAATAGCTTTTTCAATAATCTCTTTAGCACTAACTAAAATCCTTTCACATTCACTTAAACTTATATCTTTTCCTAACTTAGTTGGCAATACTCCACTTGCAAACAAAACTTCATCAGCATAAATATTTCCTAATCCACTTATTATTGTTTGATCTAATAATAGAGTTTTCATTGGTAAATTTCTTTTATGAAAATTGTCATATAAATATTCTTTAGTTAACTCATCACTAATTGGTTCTATCCCTTGTTTTTTAATACCCTCATAATTTTCTAAATCTTCTTTTTTAACTACAGCCATCACCCCAAATTTTCTAGTATCATGATACCTTAAATCAGTATTATCCGTAAAAGTAAAAATAATGTGTTCATGCTTTTCTATCTCTTCATCACTTCTTTTTATAAAATATTTACCTTCCATTCTTAAATGAGATAATAAATAATGATTATCTAATTCAAAAATTAACCATTTTCCTCTTCTTTTAATATCATGAAAAGTATTATTTGTCATAATTTTTTTAAATTCATCTAAATCATTTTCAATAATTTTTCCATATATTATTGTTACTTTCTTAATTTTCTTATTTAGTATTTTTTGTTTTAAAATATTTCTTACTGTTTCTACTTCTGCAATTTCTGGCATCTTCGACCTTCTCCTTTAACACCTTATATTTTACTATTTTTTCCTAAAAAAAAGAAGCACTAACTTCTTTTAAATGATACAACATCTAATCTTTTAATAGGCATATCTAAACGAGATTCAATATTTTCTTTTGACTTTGTAAGCATTGCAATTGTTTTTTGCGAAAACATAATCTCCGATTTCAATAATTCTCTTTTTTTATTTTCACTTTCTAATCTCATTTTATATTCTTCACATACTTTTGTTAAACGCTTATTATATTCACTTTTAATATTTGCAATATTATCTTCATGTTTTTCTCTAATTTCTTCTTCAAGTGTTGGATTAAATAATATTTGTAATTTTTTTATTTTTAATTCTCTATTCATTTCTGTTTCTACTAATTTAATTTTAAGATTTTCTTTATTTCTTAAAAATTCTATTTCTTTTTGAAAATTATAACGAACTGGTAAAGTAAGTAAATCAGTTATTTTATCTAACATTTTATCATTTTCTTTACTAATTAAATCATTAATTTTTCTCAAATCTTCATTTAATTCTCTATAATCCATATTTTCTAAATTATTTAATTCTCTTTCTTTAACACTTTGAGGAATATTAGCTTCATACTTAACCATTATTTCTTCTTTAGCATTAAAAGCTTTATTATAAAATAATGCTCGATTATCTAAATCATGTAAATTAACTAAGCCAAAATCATAATCCATAATTCCTAATATATTATTATTGTTAGCCCAAATTTGATATTTATTATTAGATTTATTAATTCTTAATCCACAATTATATGTAATATTCTCTACTTCTTCTTTATCATTAGTTGTAACAATAGTATCTTTCATTTTTAAAACTAAATAAGTGAGTTTGTTATCTTGAAAGTATTCAACTACTTGGTTAGGATAAATAATTTTTTCTACTACCTCTTTATTTGCATCTTCAAAATAATAAATTGTTCCATCTTCTTTTTCTTCTATGTATTCATTTTTTATTTCTTCCATAAACAAATCCCCCTTAAATTGATAGCTAATATACCATATTATTTTAAAAAAATCAATTACCTATTGTTACTATTCACAGCCGATTTTAAAAAATCTCGCAAACCTAGATAATATAAGGGTTTGTAATTATTTCAGAAAAAATTGTTAAAAATGTCAATTTTTTCAAAGTGGGAGATTTACATAAAAAATCTTTGCTGCTTATATGACAATTCCCAATTTTACAGTATTTTAATATCAAAAGTGGTAAAAATTAATTTTTTTCTATTTAGGCTGTGAATAGTAACTTACCTATTTCTCTTCTAATTTAAAATCTAGCATTTCTTTTGCCATACTTTCAAACAAATCTTGTTCATGTTTAATTGTATCTATCAAAAACATTTTATCTTCTTGATATTTTTTTAAGCCTCTCATATAGTAACTTTTATCATTATCAAAGACAATAAATGGCATGATATTATTTTTTAAGCATTCTTTAAACATAATCATTCTTCCTACTCTTCCATTACCATCACCAAAAGGGTGAATACTCTCAAATTGATAATGAAAATCAACAATATCTTCTATAGTTACTTTTTTTAATTGATGATATTTTTTTAATAAGTTATCTAAATCTTTTTCAACGTCTTCTGGAGCTGATGTATTTATTATATTAATTAAGCCAATTTTATTAGGCATTATTTTAAAGCCACCAACATTATAACGAGGATTATCTTCATCAGTTGTATTTCTTTTTAATATCATATTCATTTTAATCATTATTTCTTTAGTTAAATCTTCATCAATAATATCTAGACAATAATCAAAAAGGCGGAAATGATTTTTCATTTCTATTAAATCATCTAGTTTTACAGCATTATCACTTTTAGGAATAAAAGAATTTGTTTCAAATATTTCTTCTGTTTCATCTTCGGTTAAATGCCCACCTTCTATCTTATTAGAATTATAAGCAAAATTAACTTGTAAATAATGATATATGTTGCCTTTAAATTTTGTATCACATTGACTTTTTAATTCTTCTTTTAATTTTTTTATCATAATATTTTATTTTATTTCACAACTAGCCCCATCTTTTTCAGCTAATTCTTTGTTTTCTTCTAAAGTACTTTCATCATCTTTTAAACCTTCAAATCCTTGTTCTTTTAAAGCTTCTTCCGTAGCATTTTCTACATCAATATCCAAAATTGTGTCATATTCATAATTTTCATCATCAACTGAAACTTTTAAACTAACACCATCTTTATTAAACTCTTTATTTTGTTCATTCATTGATTTTTTAAATAAACCCCAATTATCTTTAACCGTCGAATCATTAATTGTTGTATTAACTTCCATTGTCATGCGTTTTAACTTATCATTTTTAAAAGTCATAGAAATAACTTGTAAAGAGTTTGTATCTTCATCATTTTCGGTAGTTGTACAAACTAAAGTTTGCTCCTTAACTTCGTTTTCTCTAGTCTCACCACACCCAACTGCTAAAAAAATAATCATTAAACTTAAAAATAACATACTAATTTTTTTCATTTTTTCTCCTCCAATACCAATTAATATTTTATTTCAATATATATATATTGTATCATACATCTAAATCATATTCCATATGAATGGGATCAAAAAATTCAGTACCATTATCAGTAAGAATAATATTAATAAATTTAGAATAAAGTTCTGTACCTAAATCATTTTTATTTTTCGTTTTAAAAAAAAACACTTGCATCATTGATTTATCTATGATAATATTAATTTGTCGTTGGGGGATTAGCTCAGCTGGCTAGAGCACCTGCCCTGCACGCAGGGGGTCGCGGGTTCGAATCCCACATCCTCCACCAAATTGTATTTATCCCTTTATTTAAGGGGTTTTTATTTTGTTCTGGTCTTATTTTTTTTATTTACATAAATATATTCGTTATTATCTTCCTAAAAAAACTTCTTTTGATTCTTTAACTTCAGAACAAGTTTGAAGATAATATTAATAATATTCCTAGAGATATTTTTGGTGGTAAAACTCCATATGAATTAACTAATGAATTATATCCTGAATTAATTGAATTATTAGGTTCAAAATTTATAGCTCCTGATGATGTAACTTTAAATCCAAAAGATATTTTAGGTGATGAAAATGAAAGATAAAATTATTGATTATCATCCTATAGCAGGTTTTATTACTTTTAATGATTTAATTAATGATCTTAAAATTATTTTACAAGACTATAACACATTAAAGGATATTATTATCTGTATATTAGAAAATTCTCAATTTGATGAGGAAGTTATTTCAAGTTTACTTACCTTTGATATTGCTAGTAGTTTAACCAATATAATTGATGTCTTACAAGATTTATTGTAATGCAAAAGAAGAAGCATTAACTACTCCTTCTTTGCTGGCAAACAAACCATAATCATCTCAAAAAAATATACATTGTACGGGAATTTAGTCGTGAAAAGACTATTTTCGTACACTTTTTCACGTGCAATAATTTCCAATACAAATAGTATTTTAACACATTTTTTTTAAATTTAACCATTTTTTTGACATTTTTGACATTTTTATGGGAACTTATTCCTTTACATTTATTTGAAGTTTATTAACTGGGAACTTGCTTTTTGATTTTCATTATTTTTCACGGATTATTGAGTATAATTTTACTAAATCATCTAAGCTATACTGGGCATTGGCACTAGAAGTTGAAGGAAGAGAGATATTTTTAATATTGGTTTTAGGGTATATGTATTTTAAATATAGGGTACTTGCTTTACTTCCTGTAGTTATTATCATTTTAATAGGACTTACTTTTAATATTTTTTTAATATCATTAACTTTTACTTGTTTAATGGTTGAATCTTTTGAAGATTCTATTTCACATGAAGAAATAACGTCCCATAAGGCTATATGATGTTTTTTTAAAAATTCTTTTTTATCAGTTATTTTTTCTTCATAGACTTTTTCTAATACTTGCCAAAATCGATTACTAGGGTGCATATAATAAAATCCTAATTCTCTTGATTTTACACTAGGCATTGAACCTAATATAAGAATCTCACTAAATTCATCATAGAATGGCTTTATTTCATGATATACAAGCATTTTATTTATCCTTATTTTCTTTAGTTGTTTCTTTTAAAATTGTTCCAAAAGAAGCTAGACTACTTAAATCGGCAGGAATAATAATTTTGGTTGCTTCTCCTTGGGATAATTGACTTAATGTTTCAAAACTTTTTAATTGTAATACAGCTTTATCAGCTCCAGCTTCTTTTAATAATTTAATTCCATCTGCTTCAGCTTTTTTTATTTTTAATAAAGCTTCTGCTTCTCCCTCACTTCTTCTAATTCTTGCTTCTTTATCAGCTAAAGCTCTTAATACTTCACTTTCTTTTTCTCCCTCAGCAATAAGTATTTTACTCTTTTTTTCACCTTCAGCTTGTAGAATTTTTTCTCTTCTTTCTCTTTCAGCTCGCATTTGTTTTTCCATAGCTTCTTCAATATCTCTTGGTGGTAAGATATTTTTTACTTCAACTCTTGTTACTTTTATTCCCCAAGGGTCGGTTGCTTCATCTAAAATACTTCTCATTTTAGTATTTATAACATCTCTACTAGTTAAAGTTTCATCTAGTTCTAATTCACCAATAATATTTCTTAAGGTAGTAGCTGTTAAACTTTCTATTGCATTTATTGGATATTCTACTCCATATGTATATAATTTTGGGTCAGTTATTTGAAAATATACAACGGTATCTATTTGCATAGTTACATTATCTTTAGTAATAACTGGTTGAGGGTCAAAGTCTTTAACTATTTCTTTTAATGAGACAATATTAGCAATTCTATCGATGAAAGGCATTTTAAATTGGAGACCATTTTTCCATGTTTGATGATAAGAACCTAATCTTTCTATTACATAAGCTTTTGATTGAGGAACTATTTTAATACAAGGAATAATTATAATAGCTATAATTACTAAAATTGCAATTAAGATTTCCATTAGTTTTCACTTCCTTTCTTTTTAGTTGTTTCTTTTTTCTTTTTAGAGGTATTATTTTTATTTTTGGGAGTACTGTTTTTCTTTTTTACAACTTTATTTTTTTCTACTACTAACTTTACTCCATCAATTTCTTTTACTGTAACTTCTTCACCAACAGCAATTTTATTAGAAGATATGGCACTCCAAAACTTACCATCAGCTTTTACCTCTCCTACTACATCTTTTTTTATTTCTTTTGTTACAATAGCTGTACATCCTAGTATTCTTTCTAAATTTAATTTAATTTCTTTTTCTGATTTCATTTTTTCAATGGCTGGCTTAGTTAGTATCATAAATAAAGCACCTAAAACTACAAAAACCATTAATTGTAGTAAAATACTTTCAAAGAAGAATGACACCAAAAGGGCTAGCAACCCACTTGCAATAAACCATACAGCTACTAAATTAACTGTCATCGCTTCTATTACAACTAATAATATAATAATAATTAACCAATAAATCCATAAACTCATCTTTTACCACTCCTTTAAATTTATGTATGATTTTCTTTTTTTAAAACTCTTGAGATAGCCACATAATCATTATCTTGTAATATATATGTTGCTGGTTCTAATTTACCATTTATATAAAATTCATAATCTATTTTTAAATCATCAAGATAAAAGTCTGTTGCAAAATCTATAACACTTGTTCCAATTGGTATGTCATGACTATTTCCTGATTCATCATAGATATGTAATGATTTTCCTAAAACTTCTTGTTTTATAATATTTACAAATTCTTGATTGTCTTTAATTCTTTTATCTAATTGCCAAATAGCTTCTAGTCCACTATTAGATAAATATTTTTGCATTTTTATTCGGGCCTTATCGCCATATAGACTCCAATAACCAATTAAGCCTTGGGTTGATATAATATCCATTTCTTCTGTTCTAATTTTAAGTTGTAATAATATTTTCTGATAGTAGATTGAAAGATGGATTGATTGATATAAATTAGTCTTAGGATTTTTAATGTAATCTCTTTCAAAACGCGGAATATTTTCATAATTTTCTTTAATATATTCTCTTGCTTTATAACAATCACTTTTATTATCAGCCACAATTACTAAGGAAAATAAATCATGAAGATTTTCTAATTTATGATTTAATTCAAACTGGCGATAAATACTATATATATTTTTCCCTTGATATCTTATTTTAACATTTATATTGTTTTCTTGGAGTTCTTTAGTTAGTTTATCCATCATATTTACTAAAATATTAACATGTTTGTTCTGATATTCTTTTTTTTGCATATATAAATTTTCATAAACATTAGGAAGTAAGGCTTTTAAACTGGCATCTTCTAAAACATTTTTAATTTCATAAGCTCCTATTTTATCCGCAATAGGTGAAAATATTTCTAGTGTTTCAATAGCTTTTACTTTTTGTTTTTCACTATTTAAATATTTTAAAGTTAAAATATTATGATACCTATCTGCTAATTTTAAAGCAATAATTCGGGCATCTTTTTGAAAATATAGTAATAATTTTCTTAAACTAGCTAAATTTAATTCATTTTTTTTAATGCCATTAGAAGACCTTATTTTAGAAACTCCATCTACTAACATAGCTATTTCACTATCAAACATTTTATCGATTTGCATGATTGAGATTGATGTATCTTCTACTACATCATGTAAAAGTGCTGAGGCAACTGTTTTATAATCACCATTTAATGATATGATAATTAGAGCAACCCATATGGGATGAATAATATAAGGTTCCCCACTTTTTCTAAATTGATTATTGTGCATCATTTTAGCAAATATGTAAGCTTTTTTAATAATTGCTTGTTCATTTGGTGGATATTTTAAAATATCTTTATATAATTTATTTTCTAAATTTAGATATGAATCCATAATCGCACCACCCTACTAATTTATGATTATACTAAACTAAAAGTTGCAACTTGTCAATGAGCAATCGCACGAAAAAGAATAGCTTCATTATTTTTTTCAACAATTAATTCATCATAACTAAACCGAACAACCTTTAATCCTAAATAATTTACATCATTAGTTTCACTATTTCTAATAGGAACATTTTCTTTATCAGTTAAATAATCAATGTATCCCCAAGTATATAATAAATCTCCTTCAATAATAATATCTTTAGTAGCTAGGGCATATAAATAATCATTAAATTTAATTAAAGTATTTTTATCTACGTTATCATCATTTATAGCTATATCATCTACTCTAGTGTAATCTTGAGCATTTTGAGGACTATAGGTTGGAGGAGTAATTTCTTCTTTTTCTTCTTCTTTTCCACTAAAAGAATAAATTGTTACTCCAATTAAAATAGATAGAAATATTCCTAAAACAATAAATAATGTTATTTTTTGTGTTTTCATACCGTCACCCATAATAATTCTTTATCTAAAAAATAATATTTTATTTTTCCTAAATCATATAAAAATGATAAATAAGATTTAATAGTACTACCTATTAAGGCATACTGATTAATATTCATTTCTAAATTATAATGAATAAATATTTTTTGTAATAATTTTTCAAAAATCATTGGTTCTTTTAAAATATTTATTATTGTATCACTTATTTCTTTAATTTTATCTTGATTTAATTTAATTAAACTTTTAATATCTTTTAAAACTGGGCCATGTGATGGAATAAATAAATCTCCCTCTAAAGTATTTAAATAATCTAGGGTTTCCAAATATTTTTTTACATCATAGATATAAAATATATGATATTTATTAATTGTTTCTTCACTAAATAAGGAATCTCCAATAAAATATATGTTATCTTTTGTTTTAATTCCTATCATGTTTAATGAGTGTCCCTCTAAATTAATTATGTCTAAATCTAAATTGATGTCGATGGCATTACTAGGTGATGCTTGTAAAAATTTATTATTAAGTTCTTTTATTGGAAAGCCACCATAAATAAAACTAGCTTCTAATTTAGGATATTTAATAAAAGATACTTCTTCTAAATATGAATAGACTTGGCAATTAGTTCTATCCATAATTACTTTATTCCCACCAATATGGTCAGCATGAGAATGAGTATTAATAATAGCTTTTATATGCCAATTATTTTCATTAATAATTTTTAATATTTTTTTACCTGCATCTTTATCATTTCCACTATCAATAAGATAAACATTTTCTTCATCAATTTTAATAATACCTATATTTGTTGCATTCTTTAAATAATAAGTATTTTTACCAACTTGAATTAATTCCACTATATCACATCCTCTTATTAAATAATATCATGAAATAAGTATTTAAAAAAGCTAGAATTTTTTATCTAGCTTACTCCCTCTATTACAAAGGGGTTATTTTCACTTCCATAATCGCTTGAAGAATTTTCTTTTATTTTGACAGAAGACTTTAAATAGGCTACAGGGCGAATCACAATAGAAGAACTAGCAAGTGCTTGGTCCACTTGGCCACTCGAAGTCACATAGAAAACATAGTTAGCATTACCTGAATCCGGGACAGGGGTTATGGTCCATTGGTCATTTGTACTATCTATTAACCAATTATTATTTTTACAATCTGGGCTGCTTTCATTCCATTTATACATTGTTTTTGCTAAACAACTAACCCGCACATCTCCTCCAACAGCATATCCATAGTCAGATGGATACATTAGTCCTATATAACCGTCCCATGTTGTTGTTCGTACTACCGGGTCATTACAGTTATTATTCCCGCTGCTTGCACACTGTTCATCTCCAGTATGATTACTTCGCTCTCCTTCATATAATACTTTAGTATTAAATTTTTCATTGCTATTATATGTATTACTACTAGCAAAATCATAGGATATTGTTCCTGTATTCCATCTTACTTTGGCTAATTTGTTTCTTGCTTCCTTAGTTAGTCCGGTACTACTAAAATCACATGTTGTTTTTGAATTTTTTTCATAATCGTAACATTCTCCACTTGTTTTGCTCCAATATGCTCCTTGATTTAATGTATTCATAATATCAGCCTGACTCCATTCGTTTACTCCAGAGCCATAGTTTACATTATAAACAGATGAGTCCCAACTCCATTCCCCTATACTATCCGCTCTAATGATTTTGGTTAAATTCTTTGCAATATTTGCATCTCCATATTCATCTATTACTGGAATATTTTTCATTGCTCCTATTATTCGCCATAAGATTGGGTCTCCAATATCATGAATTTTGGTACAATTTACATTATAATTGCTTGCATTAATACAATCTGTCTGTGAACTATATTCTTTATAATATTCACTACCGGCACTAGAATATCCATACCAGACTTCTTTTGCAAATTTATCTCCTATATCGATATAATTATTTACTTCTTTTCCGATATATCTTAAATTTTGTTCAGTTGTATCATCATAAGCAAACATAGAAGGATTCTTTTTCATAAATTCTTCTAATTGACTATAACTTCCAGCATTTGCACTAAAATACAATGTACATTTGGTTTTAGTTTTAGTTATATTTAATACTTTAGGTGCCCAAGACGCATTATCCCATTCAACACTTGCTCCATTACTACATTCGGCACGTTCAAATCCTAAGCCACTATCTTTCTTAGGCATTTCAGTTAGTTGTTCATTACCATTATAAAACGCAAAGAAGACATCTCCACTACCTTCATAGTTTACTGTTCCTTCCATCACTTTGAAACTCACACTTTCTTGG
>CANRKL010000019.1 GCA_947631205.1 uncultured Bacilli bacterium
AAAGTCATAAGTTTCTTTTTATTATTTTTTTCTTTAAATTTGTCTATTCTCATGACCTCACTCTCTTTCTATTATCTTAATTTTATCACATCAAGATAAAAAATTATATATTTTTTTTACTTAAATAAAAAAGTTATCGTCTCTTTTATTTTTGATGATAATTTTTCTTTTTTAATATTCTTTCTAATTCTTCATATCTTTTACTTATTGGTTGGTTAGATATAATATTTTTATTTTGGTATTCTTCTTTAATTGTAACTTCTAATCTTTCAGTATTATTGGCAATATGACCTAATATTAATGAAGCTTTTTCTTGACTATAAACACTTATACACTTTTTTCTTGCTACGCTGTAAAGAAAAAGAGGCTCTAATGTTTTTGAATTGACTATAATTCCTATTGTATCTTCTATTTCACTATCATTTATTTCTTTTATTAGGCATAGACATGGTGATTCATTATTTATTCTATTGGTTTCATAAACATCAACTAGGTTATCAACACTTAATTCTTGTTTAGTTAAAACATTATATATGTTAATTTTTCTTTCATGAGAAGATACCCATACTTGATTATCATAAAAACTAACTAAATGTTCATCACAAAAATTGAAATATACTAATTTTTCTTTGTCATCAATTAGCTCATAATTAGCCATCATTCTTAATCCCTCATTTTCATTTATCACAACTTTATTATTTTTTCCAACATTAACTTCTATTTTGTCTTTTACATCGTATTTTATCATTTTTATCACATTCTTTCTTGTATTTAATATTTTATCATACTAACTTTTAATTGCAAGAAAAAAGTGAAACTACTTTTCTGCACTAACAGTAATGGTTTCACTTCTTATACTTTCACCAATTGATAATAATTCAGCACTTGTTAAATCGTTTCCTGCTAAGTAGTAGCTTATATTGTCTTTAGTCCAAGATAAGGAATTTGCTCCTAAAGCTCCTAGCGTATCATTAACAATTAAGGGGTCTCCATATACAGGAATTATTTCAAATTCATCGGAGGCTTTGGCTTTTTCTTCTACTAATACAAAGCTTTTATCTCCACCAAAGGTTAAAATTATTCTATTTCCATCGTCGGTATTTATTTTATCGGAAGTTGATAAGTAGGTATTGTTTGGGATATATAGGGGATATAAGGTGTCTTCTAGTAATCCAGTTTTTTCATCACAAGCATCTCCTTCACAAGAGGTATTTTCTTTTTCTTTACAAGCATTAGTTGTACAAGTTGTACGTTCTTCAATACCATCACTATCTACTTTTGGTTTTTCTTCTTCTTTCTTTTCTTCTTCTTTATTAGGTGTTTGTTCTTCTTCACTTTCTTCTTGTTCTTCTTCTTTAATATAATCTTCTAATTTAAAATCTGTTTCTTTTAAATTTGCGTCATAATCTATATCATTAAAACTTACTTTCATTTTTAAATTATTTTCTTCATCATATATTTCATTTTTCTTAAGGTTACCATCTTTATCTATGGTTACTTTTTGATATTTAAGTTCTGGATTGTTAGGATAATTAACATTAGATTTTATTACATAGTTATTATCAACTTCTTCTAAAGAGACGTTAGTATCGTTGTTCATATCTTTTACTATTGCCCCTAATAAATAGCTTTGAGATGAATTATTGGGCCATTCGCTTTGAAATTTAAAGCTTTTATTCAAACTTGGGGTTATAACATAGACGGCGTCTTTATTTCTTAGTATTATTTGTTCATGATTATTTGTTTGATTAACCATTGTTACTTTATAGTAATCATCTTTTAAATAGTCAGCTTCGATACTGTAAGTAAATGTTTCTTCAGAAGAATATATTTCCATATTTCCTTTAAGGGTGTAACTTTTGGTATTATTTACTTTATTAGTGAAGTCTTTAATAACATTTTTCGCGTCTTTCCCACATCCTGAGGCACATATTAATAAAGCAATAGATAAACATAATATTTTTTTCAAATTAACCACATTCCTTTTCTAGTTAAATATATTTTTTTCTTACAAAAATATGAATGTATATTTTAGAAAATGCTTACCATAATAATGGTAGTAAGGAGAGTGTTTATGGAAACAGTTTATAAAATATGTTTAGTCTTTGCTATTATTGGAGCTTTAAACTGGGGATTAATTGGTCTATTTGACTTTAATCTTGTTACAGCTTTATTTGAAGAAGGTTCATTTTTAGTCAAATTAGTTTATATATTAGTTGGCTTAGGTGGACTTATAAGCATTGGCGTTTTATTTAACCATATTAAAATGGACGATTAAAAAAGCACTTCGTTATTGAAGTGTATTTTTTATTCTTTAGTTATAACTATTCGTACTTTACTTGATACCATATAAGTTATTTTTGGGTCCGTTGAATCTATTTTAACATCAACATCATATGTACCTTCTTGATAGTTTGTTAAATCAATGTAGGCTTCAATGTTATCAGCAGTAAGTGAATCTATAACTGAACTTACTCCTTTAATTTGAACTGGTACGGTACTAGTTCCTTCTAAGTTAGCTTTTAGGCCATCTCCTAGATTTCTTGCAATAATATGAGATACATCAACAGTTTTTTGTTTTTCATCACCGAATGACACGACAATTTTTGCTTCTGTTTCACTCATATGTCTTACTCCTGTTGGCTTAGATATGCTTACTTTGTAGGTTTCTGCTCCACTTTCACCTTTATTGGTTATATCAATGGAAACAGGTACGCTAGTTATTTTTTCTAATTCTTCTTTATCTCCATATATATCTATTGTATAATCAGATTTTCCATTAATAGTTATTGATGATATTGATTTACCAGTTATTAAGGAACCCGTCGTTGATACTCTTAATGGGACAGTTGCTTTGTATGTGCTAAATGTTATGCTAGCCCCGACAGTAGCTGGAACTATTTCAACATTTGTTAGAGATTCACCATTTTCATCATAGGCTACTAATGGTAAGTTATCTATTTCATAAGATATTGCCTCAGCAAATTTTGGATTATTTAAATCTATTATAGCTTTTACTGTGGCAATTTTATCTAAGGCATCTTGTGATCCTTTTACAACTACTTCTGTTTGGTCTAATTTAACATTTTCAACAGAAAATTTTTCATTTAATTTATCTTCATTTAATAAATCATAAGATATTGTTTTTGTTTCGCTTACTTTTTTCTTAATAATAACACTTACATAGGCTGGGTCTAGTTTATAATTGATATTATCTACTGTTTGATTGTATTTTAAAGCAACTCTTCTTGGTTCATTACTTGCTTCATAATCACTTAAATCTAACACTACTTCATGTTCTCCTAATTGTTTTGCTAAGTATAGAGCACTTTTTCTTCCGGTTAGGATAATATCAACATTATCTACTGCTCCTTCTACTACATAAGCTTCTTTATTATATAAGATAGTTACTGGCTCTTTAGATAATATTTCAGCTTCATTTTCTACTAATGTTATTACTTGACTATCGACTAAGGTAAAGACTAAAATAGCAAGTCCTAATGAGACGTAAAGTAAAATTTGGGGTCTATTTAAGAATCTTTCTAAATGAAATGGATTGTTTCTTACTTTATCTAAAAGGTAGAAGATACCTCGACTTATTGGCGTTATAAAATGTTTATCAATAAAATGATATAGTCCTTTAAAAAATTTACCAATTCCAGTTAGGATTTTATTCATGAACATCATCCTCACTTTCTACTTCATTTGAGCCATAAAACATTTCTGTTTTTGGTTTTAATTCATCCATTAAGGTTTTTCTAAATTCATCTAGGGTTAAATTATAACGCAATTGTCCATCATAAGATAAAGATATTCTTCCTGTTTCTTCTGATACTATTAAGGATAAAGCATCTGATTCTTCTGATACTCCTAAGGCTGCTCTATGTCTTGTTCCAAGTTTTTTACTAACGTTAGGATTCATACTTGTTCTAAATACCGCTCCAGCACAAGTTATTCTGTTACCTTGAATGATTACTCCTCCATCATGAAGTGGACTATTAGGATAAAATAAATTACTTAGAAGTTCACTAGTTATATCTCCATATATTTTAGTGGCTCTATCGATATATTCTTGTAAAGATATGTCTCTTTCAATAACAATTAAAGCTCCAATTTTATTTTTCTTTAAAAATTCAATTGATTTCATTATTTCATTGACCATTTTTTCTCTTTCACTAACAGTCAATGTTTTATGTCTTCCTAGTAATTGAGTTCTTCCAATGCTTTCTAACATTCCTCTAATTTCTGGTTGGAATATTACAATAATTGCTAGAGGTCCCCACTCAACTACATATTCTAATAATAATCCAATTGTATATAAATTTAATACTTTACTAACTATTTCAATAATAATTACCAATAGTACTCCTTTTAGAATTAGGACCATCTTGGCATTATTTTTAATGTTTTTTAATATAAAATAAAATAGTAACCATACTATACAAATATCAAGAATTTTTGTCATTAAAGACCATACACTTGTCAATGTCATATTTTACCTCTTTCTTAACTTTTATTCTTTAATTATAGCAAAAATCATGATATATTACTATACCATTATATTAAAGATTTAAAAAAATAATTAAAAACTTCCAATTTATAAGTAAAAAATGCCAATGCTATTGACAATTTATTGTCCTTTGAATTGACACTTTTTTATATCTATTTTATTTAATATTTCATTTCACGTCTATTTAATCTTTCTAAATCTCTTTTCTTAATATCTTCTCTTTTGTCATATAGTTTTTTTCCTTTGCCAACTCCAATTAATATTTTTAAGTGATTATTTTTAAAGTAGGCCTTAATTGGAATTAAACTTATTCCTTCTTGTTCTTTTAATTCTTGTAATTTTTTTATTTCTTTTTTATGAATTAATAATTTTCTTGTTCTTCTTTCTTCATGATTAAAGGTATTGGCTTCTTCATAATGCGCAACATACATATTTAAAAGAAAAGCTTCATTATTTTTAATTACTACATAAGCCTCTTTTAAATCAATGCTACCTTTTCTTACACTTTTAACTTCGCTTCCTTTTAAACTTATTCCACATTCTATTTCTTTTAAGATTGTATAATCATGAAATGCTTTTCTGTTTGTCACTTCCATTTTCTTCATTATTCCCTTCTACTATTTCAAAATCAATACATGAATTTGATGCAGAACTAGCAACACACTTAACTTTGACGATATCTCCTACTCGATATATTTTTTTACTATTTTTACCTATTAAAGATAATAGGTCTGGAACATAATCGTAGTAATCCCCTTTTAATGATTTTACATGAACTAGTCCTTCTATTAAGTTATCTAATACAACAAAGAAGCCAAAACTAGTTACTGTACTTATTATTCCTTTAAATTCTTCTCCTATATGGCTTTCCATGTATTCAGCCATTTTCATATCATCTACATCTCTTTCGGCACTTTGAGCATTTAGTTCTTTTTCGCTTGAATGTTCAGCAATTAGAGGTAGGCTGTTTTCTAAATAGCTAATTGTTGACATAGAGAAGTCTTTATTAACTAAGTAAGTTTTTAATAAGCGGTGAACTGTTAAATCTGGAAATCTTCTTATAGGACTAGTAAAATGAGTATACATTTTAGAGCCTAGGCCAAAATGGCCAATATTTTCTTTACTATAGTAGGCTTTTTTCATGCTTCTAAGTAGCATTGATGATAATATTTCAAATTCTTTTTTGTCTTTTAATTCTTCTAATATTTTTTGCATAGTCTTGGGTGTTATGTTATTTATTCTTGTTTTTAAACTGTAACCTAATTGTTTAACTAAATTAACAAAATCAGTTATTTTTTCGCTATTTGGCTCGCCATGAACACGGTAGATAAAAGGTAAATCCATATTGCATATATGAGAGGCAACTGTTTCATTAGCCGCAATCATGAAATCTTCAATTAATTTTTCACCATCTTCTCTTTCTTCTTTTTTAACACCAATACATTTGCCATTTTCGTCTTGAATTATTTCTGGTTCATCTAAATCAAAATCAATGTATCCTCTATTAATTCGTTCTTTCCTTAGAAGATGGGCTAGCTTATTCATTTCTTTTAAGACATTTGCAAACGGTTCATAATCTTTTGCTACTATATCTCTCATTAATATATCATTTACTCTATCGTAATTCATTTTTTTAAGGCTTTTGATGTAACTTGGAAATATTTCATATTCAACAATTTTTCCTAAATTATTTATTTTCATAACACAAGACATTGTTAGTCTTATTGTATTTTCATTTAAGCTACATATTCCATTAGATAATTGATGAGGAAGCATAGGGATAACAGTATTGGCTAAATAATTTGAAGTTCCTCTTTCATAGGCTGTATCTCCTAAAGCGGTATTTTCTTTTACATAATGGGAAACATCCGCTATATGAACTCCTAGGACATATAAATCATTTTCTTTTTTTAAGCTAATTGCGTCATCAATATCTTTGGTATGGATTCCATCTATTGTAAATATTATTTCATTAGTTAAATCGCGTCTTCCCTTTAAATCACTAGCACTTACTTCATTTGGAATACTATCTAACTCTTTTATAACTTCACTGTTAAATTCGCTTTCAATATTATATTTATAAGCAATACTTAATATATCGACTCCTGGGTCATCTTTATGCCCAAGGATTTTTTCAACTTTTCCTAAAAAATTATTTTTTCCTAATTCTTTTTCTAATTTGACAACTACTTTGTGACCTGATACACAATTTTTTAAAGAATCTTTATCTAATTTAACTCTGATATTTAACTTTTCATCATCGGGTTTAAATTCTAAATGTTTTTTTCCTTCTATTAGTTCGCCTACAACATTACTTAGTTCTCTTTTTAAGACTCTAATAATTTTTCCTTCTTTTTTGATTCCTCTTTTGGTAACTTCCGCTAAAACAATGTCTTTATTAATCGCACCATTTAAATCGGCTGAACTAATATATAAATCATCTTCTTTTAAAAGTAAAACAAAGCCATAACCATTTTTATTTGTTTGCAATTCACCAATTTTTAGATTAGGACAGTTTTTTAGAAGGATATACTTATCTTTTTTAGTTTTAAAAACAACATATTCATTTATTAGTTCATTTAATACTTCTTCTAATTCTTTTAATTGTTCGGCACTTTTAAAGCCCATAATATCATTTATTTCAATTAATTCTTTAGCTTCATGAATATTTTTTAATTTTTCTATTACTTTTTCTTTCATATCAGTCACCCTTTACTTATTCGATATATTTTTATTATACCCTTTTTTTTAGTAACTCACAATAAAAAAAACTTGCATTGCAAGCCTTATTTTAAGAATAGAATTAATGATACTAACATAAATAAAAAACCTAATAAAGCTGTAAGTCTAGTTACAACTAATTCTAGTCCTCTTTCTTTAACTGTTCCAAACAATCTTTCATTACTTCCTGAAAATAATTGTCCAGCATCACTTGCTTTACTTCCTTGTAATAAAACTAAAGCAATTATTAAGACTGAGATTATTAATAATATTGTTTCTAACATAATTAAACCTCCAATACGTTAAGAATATACCATATAATTACTAATTTATCAAATAAAATATCACTATTGTTATAGTTTTTAAGGCTTTAGAGCAGTTATTGGAAAGACATATACGCCATCTTTTCTTAGATAGGCTTGACTAGTTGTTGCACATATAACACATAATACTGATGGAATTTTTCCACCATTTTTTAAAATATCTTCTTTTATTTCTATTAATTTTTTAGATGCTTCTTCAATTTTATTAGCACCTAATTTAACTTCTATTGCAATCCATGTTCCATCTTCTAATTCAATTATACTGTCTATTTCTCTGTTTTTATAATCTTGATAATGATAACATTTAGCATTAAAACTATCAGCATATATTTTTAAATCTCTTTCAACTAGTGCTTCAAATAAAAAGCCAAATGTTTCTAAGTCATTTATTAATTTATCTTCACTTTTAATATTTAATAGTGAACAAGTAATTGATGGGTCAATAAAATGTCTTTTTTCTCTTTGTTTAACCCTGATAGATGAACGAACATTTAAACTATAAGGTTCATCATTATCTAATAAATATAATCTATCTAAGTCATTTAAATAGCTAGCAATTGAATCGATATCTATATCTTCATTTTCATATTCTTTAATGTCATTTTTTAAAGTTGTATTAGAAACTGTAGTGCTTTCATTTCTTGCTAAAGACTTTAGTAATAGATAAATTTTATGCTTATCTTTCTTTTTATTGTCTAACCTTGATATATCATCATCAACTATTATTTTAATGTATTCATTAATTGCGTCACTAGAATCTTTAGGCAAATATCCAATATTTGCAGGCCAACCTCCTCTTATTATCAAACCAGCAAGATGTTTTAAATCTACTTCTCCAGTCATTACATTAATAAATTTTTTACTACATATATCCTTAAGAGATACCATACCACTTGAGTCTCCTGATTCATATAGGCTCATAGTTCTTAAATATATTTTTCCAAAGCGACCTGCTCCACTGTGCATTATTCCACTACGTTTAGGTGTAGAGGAACCAGTTAAAATATATTGTCCTTTTAAGCCACTTTTATCTACATCAATTCTAATCTCATCCCATAAATTGGTTGCTTCTTGCCATTCATCAATAAGTCTAGGCTTTTTTCCTTCCAAAATTAAATTTGGTTGAATTTTAGCAAGTTCAACATTATTATCTAATTCTCCAGTAGCTTTATGGAGCAATATTTCACTTTGAGAATGGAATCTAGCTGCCCATGTTTTTCCACAATATTTGGGACCTTTTATACTAATAGCTCCAAATAATTTTAAATATCTCTCAATTTTATCATCAACGATTCTCTTTTTATAATTAGCAATTTCCATATTCTAATATCACCACTGTTTCCTTAATAAGATTTAAACTTATTTTTCTATCATTGTCAACTTCAATCCGTGACTTTTTTAATTTTCATTCCGTGACTTTTTGCATTTTCAATCCGTCATTTTTCAAAAAAAAGAAGCTAATCAAGCTTTTTTAGTAATATATCTTCTATTTCTGTTAGTCTATTGTATTTGCAAATTCTTTCTCCTCTACACATTGAACCTGTTTTAATGAATGGAATATTTAATCCCACAGCTAAATCTGCGATAAAAGTATCCATTGTTTCACCACTTCGATGAGAGATGATTGTTTTATAATTATTTTTCTTAGCCATAACTATTGTTTCAACCATTTCAGTAATTGTTCCTATTTGATTAGCTTTTAATAATATAGCATTGCCAGCATGTTTTTCGATTCCTTTTTGTAAGTATTTTGTATTTGTAACAAATACATCATCACCAACTAACATAATTTTATTTTGTAATTTTTCACTTAATTTAGCAAAAGAATCTAAGTCATTTTCTTCAAAAGGGTCTTCAATGCTTATTATTGGATAGTTATTAACTAAATTTTCATAGTATATTAATAATTCTTCTTTAGTTATATCTTTGCCATCTATATGGTATTTTTTAGTATTCTCATCATAAAGGGTTGATGAGGCAACATCTAGGGCTAAAAATATATCTTTGCCTGGGGTGTAATGGGCTTCTTTTATAGCTTCTATTATTAAATCTAGGGCTAAACTATTATATGCGAGATTGGGGGCAAATCCTCCTTCATCGCCAACACTTGTACTTAAATTTTGTTTTTTCAAAATATTTTTTAAAGCATGAAATATTTCACTACAAGCTTCAATTCTTTTAGCCATTCCTTTAAGATTAGGGACTATCATAAATTCTTGAATATCTAAATTATTTGTCGCATGAACTCCTCCATTAATTATATTAACCATGGGAATTGGTAAAGTTACTTTTCCAGTTGAGACGTAAGAGTAGAGCTCTTGTCCTTCATTTTTGGCTAAAGCTTTTAAGACACACAAAGAAACGGCTAAGATGGCATTTGCTCCTAGACGACTTTTATTAGGTGTTCCATCTAATTTTATTAATAATTCATCTATGCTTACTTGGTCTAATACTTTATCTATTAAAGCATCTTTAATTATTGTATTAATGTTATTAACTGCTTTTAATACTCCTAAGCCATTATATCTTGCAGGGTCTTTATCTCTAAGCTCTAAAGCTTCTTTTTGACCAGTTGAGGCACCCGATGGAACTGAAGCCATAACTTTGATACCATTAGAACATGTTAAATATGCACTAACAGTGGGATTACCCCTAGAATCTAATATTTCTCTTCCTACTATGTTTGTTATTTTTATCAATTTTACCACCTACATTATTAGTATAAACAAAAAAAGCCTTTCATGCAATTTTTTTACATAAAAGAATTTGATGTTTTACGTAACATAAAGTTGGTTGTAATATTTAAGATACTACTTAAGGCTAAGAATATTCCTATTACTTCATTTACGGTTAGATTTTGGAATGGATTTAACATTACTACGATAGCTATAAATATTAATAGTCCACTATCTAAAAAATTTAGTATGTAACACTGTTTTGTCGCATCTTCTTTATATAGGAGTATTCCAGCTTCTATTTTGGCAATGGCTAAGTAGATAAACCATAATCCTATTATTATTGTATAGTTATTTTTTAATATAAATGGGGATAGTAAAAGGGCTAGTCCAAATATGACATTTAATAGGCCATGGATTTTATTTTTCTTAAATAAAAATAGTTTTTTTTGGACATTATCACTTAATAATTTATAGCCTCCATAAGCCATGATAATTATTCCTAGAAGGACCATCATAACAGTAAATCCATTAGGTATTAGGTAAAATAAAAATCCCATTGCTATTATTATAAAAGCAAAGATATTTTCCCAGTTTAATATTTGATATAATATTTTCTCGGATTTGGTATATTTTGATTTATTTTCAATTGTTACATTAAAGAACCTACTTTTCTTTCCTCTTGTTCTTTTATTTTTTTGATTATCATTATACATATAATCAACTCCTTTTATTAATTATAAAATGAATTATTTGACAAATCAACCTTTTTATTATAGAATATCGTCTAAATAAATTTTAATAAAGGGGGATATTTTGATGAAAATTAAAGAATTATCTTTAACGAACTTTTATGATTTTATTTTGAAAAGTCCTTTGGCTAATCATTATCAAACTGTAAATTATGCACTTTTGATGAGTGAAAAAGGTTATGAACATGATTTTATTGGTTATGTTGATGATTATGGTAATATTTATGCAGCTTCTCTTATTTTAATTAAAAAGATTAAGGGACATTTAAAATATGGTTATGCACCTAAAGGATTTATATTAGATTATTTTAATGAAGATTTACTTGCTAATTTTACTAAGGCTATTAAAGCTTATTATAAGAAAAAAAATGTTTGTTTTATTAAAATTAATCCAGAAATAGCTATTAATGTTATTGATACTTCTACTTATCAAAAAAGAATAACTTCTAATGTTGATATTATGAGTAACTTAGAAAATAATGGTTATATTAAACTTAAAAATAATCTTTATTTTGAATCATTGCTTCCTAGATTTAATGGTATTGTTTCATTAAAAAATTTGAGTTTAAATAACTTTTCTAAAAATACCAGAAATAAGATTAGAAGAAGCTATTCTAAAGGATTAAATATTGAACTTGCTAATCGAAGTGGCATGGATATATTACAAAAATTTATTGAAAAGAAAAGGGATTGTCAAGATTTTTATTACAAAGATTATTATAATTCTTTTCATCAAAATAATTTAATTGATTTATTCTTAGTTTCGATTGATGCTGAAAAATATTTACTTAATGCCCGCAAGTTATACGAAATGGAATTAGAAGTTAATAATGCTTATAATAAATTATTAATTGAAAAGAGTTCTAAAAAGAATATTAATAATAAAATGATGTCGGATAAAAAATTATTAGCTTACAAAAATGATGTTTATTTAGCTACTGAGTTATGTAAAAAGGAAGAAAAAGTTTATATTGCGGGAGCCTTAGTTATTAGATTTCAAAATCATGTTCAAATTTTAATAAGTGGTTATGATAAAAAATATAAATCTTTTGACCCTAATTATTATCTTCATTATGAGATTATGAAATATTATCAAAATTATTTTGATTATTTAGATTTAAATGGGATGACTGGTGATTTTTCTAGGAAGAATCCTTATAAGGGTTTAAATGAATTTAAGTTAGGATTTAATCCAAAAGTTTATGAATTTATTGGTGAATATGATTTGCCGATTAAATTAAATAAGTATAAAAAGCTAAGAAATAATGGCGAGTTAGCTAAGTTATTTAATAAGTCTAATTTAAAAGAAGTTGGAAATGATTAAACTTCTTTTTTTGTATTTAAAATTAATTTAGGCAAAATAAAAAAGCGATTATCTCGCTCTTTTAGTTTTCAATTTCTGATACTACACCAGCACCAACTGTACGTCCACCCTCACGAATAGAGAATTTTGTACCATTTTCAAGTGCAACTGGCGCAATTAATTCAACAGTCATATCAACATTGTCACCAGGCATTACCATTTCAACACCTTGAGGTAATTCAATAACACCTGTTACATCTGTTGTACGGAAATAGAATTGTGGTCTATAATTTGAGAAGAATGGAGTATGTCTTCCACCTTCTTCTTTAGTTAAGACATATACACTAGCTTTAAATTTCTTGTGTGGAACAATGCTTCCTGGTTTAGCTAATACTTGTCCACGTTCTACTTCATCACGAGCGATACCACGTAGTAAAACACCTGCGTTATCACCAGCTTGAGCAAAGTCAAGAGATTTTCTAAACATTTCAATTCCTGTTACAACTGTTTTCTTAGTATCTTTTAATCCAACGATTTCAACTTCATCATTTAATTTTAGTTGTCCACGTTCAACACGTCCTGTAACAACAGTACCACGTCCTGATATTGTAAATACATCTTCAATACTCATTAAGAATGGTTTGTCAGTATCTCTTTCAGGTGATGGAATGTATTCATCTACTGCTTTCATTAAGTCTCTGATAGATTGTTCAGCTTCTGGGTCTCCTTCAATTGCTTTTAGGGCTGAACCACGAATTATTGGGCATTCTGTATCGAATTCGTATTCTCCTAATAATTCACGAATTTCCATTTCTACTAAATCAAGTAATTCTGGGTCATCAACTAAATCGCATTTATTCATGTAAACAACGATTTTTGGAACTCCTACTTGACGAGATAGTAAAATGTGTTCTCTTGTTTGAGGCATTGGACCATCGTTAGCTGAAACAACTAAGATAGCTCCATCCATTTGAGCTGCACCTGTAATCATATTTTTTACGTAGTCAGCGTGTCCTGGACAGTCAACATGAGCATAATGACGTTTCTCAGTTTCATACTCAACGTGAGCTGTATTAATTGTAATACCTCTTTCTCTTTCTTCTGGTGCTTTGTCGATATCTGCATATTCAACATACTTACCAAATAATTTTGTAATTGCAGCAGTTAAAGTTGTTTTACCATGGTCAACGTGACCAATAGTACCAATATTAACATGCTCTTTTGAACGGTCAAATTTTTCTTTTGCCATTTTTGTTTTCTCCTTTCATCTATTTTATTTTATCTAATGCTTGAACGAAATTCAAGTATTATTTCTAGTTAACGCTGTTTTTCTTAATAATTTCTTCAGCGATTGATTTTGGAACTTCTTCATAATGATCTAATTCCATTACAAATGTTCCACGACCTTGGGTATTAGAACGTAAGCTAGTTGCATATCCAAACATTTCAGCTAATGGAACCATCGCTGTAATAGCTAAAACATTACCACGAGATTCTTGGCCTAATGGTCTTCCACGACGACTAGTTAAGTCTCCCATAACATTACCCATATATTCATCTGGGACTGTTACTGTAACTTTCATGATTGGTTCTAATATAACAGGTTTACATTTATTTTTAGCTTCTTTTAAAGCCATACTTGCAGCAATTTTGAAAGCCATTTCTGATGAGTCAACGTCATGATATGAACCATCAAATAATGTTGCTTTAACATCAACCATTGGATAACCTGCAAGGATACCTCCAGCCATAGCTTCTTGTAATCCTTTGTCAGTTACTGGAATATATTCTCTTGGAACTACTCCACCAACAATGGCATCAACAAATTCATAACCTTTATCTTTGTTAGGTTCAAAGCGTACCCATACATGACCATATTGTCCACGTCCACCTGATTGTTTAATATATTTACCTTCGCATTCTCCAGTTTGAGTAATTGTTTCACGGTATGCAACTTGTGGGCGACCAATGTTTGCTTCAACATTAAATTCATCTTTCATACGACGAACTAAGACTTCTAGGTGAAGTTCTCCCATACCACTGATAACAGTTTGTCCAGTTTCTGGGTCAGTCTTATATTTAAATGTTGGGTCTTCTTCTGCTAATTTTTGTAAAGCTATTCCTAATTTTTCTTGGTCAGCTTTTGACTTTGGTTCAATAGCTTCATCAATAACTGGTAGAGGAAACTCCATACCTTTCATGATTACTGGATGTTTTTCATCACATAATGTATCGGCGGTTGTGGTATTTTTAAGTCCAACAGCTGCCGCTATTTCTCCACAATAAACTTCTGATATTTCAGTTCTTGTATTCGCGTGCATTTGTAGGATACGACCAATTCTTTCTTTTTCACCCTTAGTGCTATTTACTATATATGAACCACTAGTTAAATGACCAGAGTAAACTCTAAAGAAAGCTAAACGTCCAACAAATGGGTCAGTCATTATTTTAAATGCTAAAGCTGTAAATGGTTCTGAATCACTTGGATGACGTAATACATCTTCGCCAGTCTTAGCATCATAACATTCAATAGCTTCTATATCAGTTGGAGCAGGCATATAATCAATAATTGCATCTAGCAATAATTTAATTCCTTTATTTGATAAAGCATCTCCACATAAAACTGGGAAAAACTTGGTTGCAAGGACACCTGTTCTAATAGCACTTTTAATTTCTTCAACACTTAATTCTTCACCATTTAAGTATTTTTCCATTAGAGCATCATCAAATTCCACTACTGTTTCAATTAAATCTGCTCTTTTTTCTTCAACTAAATCTTTTAAATCTTCTGGAATTTCAATTTCTACTGCATTTTCTTCTTCTTTTCCATCATATTGATAAGCTTTTCTAGTAATTAAATCAACAATTCCATGAAAATCATTTTCAGCTCCAATTGGCCATTCTATAGGCTTAGCATTAGCTCCTAATCTTTTAGAAATAGAATCTAAGCTATAAGCAAAATCTGCTCCTAATTTAGCCATTTTATTACACATAATCATTCTTGGAACTTTAAATTCATCAGCTTGACGCCATACTGTTTCAGTTTGAGGTTCTACTCCTGCTTGAGAATCTAATAGGGCAACTGCACCATCTAATACTCTTAGAGATCGAGATACTTCTACAGTAAAGTCAACGTGCCCTGGGGTATCAATAATATTTAAACGATAACCTTTCCAATGAGCTGTTGTAGCTGCTGAGGTAATAGTAATTCCTCTTTCTTTTTCTTGTTCCATCCAGTCCATTTGAGAAGCACCATCATGTGTTTCACCAATTTTATGAATTCGACCTGTGTGAAATAATATTCTTTCTGTAGTAGTAGTTTTACCGGCATCAATATGAGCCATAATACCAATATTTCTTACTTTATCTATTGTAACATCTCTTGCCATAATAACCTCCTACCATCTATAATGAGCAAATGCCTTATTTGCTTCTGCCATTTTATGAGTGTCTTCACGTTTTTTAACTGCCCCACCTACTCCATTTGAGGCATCGATAATTTCATTAGCTAACTTTGTAGCCATTCCCTTACCACTTCTATTTTTTGCGTAATTAACTAACCAACGTAAAGCTAGTGTTTGACTTCTTTCACTACTAACTTCAACTGGTACTTGATAATTAGAACCACCAACACGACGGGATTTAACTTCAAGCATTGGTTTAATATTTTCTAATGCTTCTTCATATACTTCGATAGCTTTACGATTTGTTTTCTTTTCTACTATGTCAAAAGCTTCATAAAGTATTTTTTGTGCAGTTCCTTTTTTACCATCTTGCATAATTTGATTTATTAGTTTAGTAACAATCTTTGAATTATATATCGCATCTGGTAATACATCTCTTTTAACTGCTCTTCTTTTACGCATATTTCTTTCCTCCTTCTATTATTTTTTTGGTTTTTTTGCACCGTATTTACTACGGCCTTGTTTACGATTAGCAACACCTTGAGTATCAAGAGTTCCTCTAATTACATGATAACGAACACCGATTAAGTCCTTAACACGACCGCCTCTAATTAATACAACACTGTGTTCTTGAAGATTGTGTCCTTCTCCAGGAATATAAGTATCAACTTCCTTACCGTTAGATAATCTTACACGAGCATATTTTCTTAATGCTGAGTTAGGCTTCTTAGGTGTTTTAGTTCCAACACGAGTACATACTCCACGTTTTTGAGGACTAGGATTATTAGTTTGTTTTCTTTCTAATGTATTCATTCCAACATTTAAAACTGGACTTTTACTCTTCTTTGTTTTCTTACTTCTTCCCTTTTTAACAAGTTGATTAATAGTAGTCATATTTTCTCCTTTCCATATACACACTTCCTAGTGTATCAATAATCTCTTTAAATAAGGTTCTACCTAAGGTAAAACCTAATTCAAAACTATCCATAGTCTATCACTTAAGCCTATGTTTGTCAATCAAAAATTTTGCAATAATTATTTAGCTAAAAATAGAGCAATTTTTTCTTAAAATGTCCTCATTTTAGTATGTCAATATATGTATAGATATTTTATTTTTTTAATCTTTCTAATGCCTTACAAGCAACTCCAATATCTTTCTTTTCTTGTTGATAAGGTTGTTGATTTGCTTGACTAATCACATATTTTTCATAGTTTTGAGATTCTATGTAACCTCTTCTTACATTCATAATTTCTTGGTTAACTAATTCTAAAGGAATTTCATCAATTGATTCTCTTAATGCAATTCTATTGCAAAAATAAGTGTTATATTCAATATCTTCTGAAGTAGATACATATTTATCACGATTTTGATTTATAACTTTAACTGATTTAACAAGTGTTTGTCTACTTTTTTTTAGATTTTCTTTTTCAACTCTAATGCCACTAGGCTCAATTACGATATAATCCCCTTCTTCTAAAAGACTTAGAACTCTTCCGCTAACTAAATCAATAAAATAACTTCCATCAGTTTTGGGCATTGATTTAGGATTACCAAGTTTATCTAAAAATAAAGTAAAAGAATCAATTTTATCTTTAACAAAAACAGTCTTAGATGAATCCTTATTTATTGTTTTTTTCCAATATTTAATATTTTTAAGATTTAATTCAAATAACTTTAACATGCTAAACCTCCCATTTACGTATATTATTTTAACATAAAAAAGGCTATTAGCTGAATATTTTTATACAATAATTAGTGAATCAATTTGCCATTTCATAATTATTTAAAATATTTGATATATTATTATATTCTAAAAATTCTTGTTCATCAGTTTTAGACATCTTATTTAAGTTAACTTTATCTAAAGACTCTATTAAAGGTTTCATTATCGGTAATGGTATTATCTTCATTTATTTTGATAATATTACTGCCTTCTTGTAACTTTATCCCTGCTCCACTATTGGTATTAAATAAATAATTTAAATGTATTTCATCACCAACAACAGTATAATTTCCGATTTTTCCATAAGAGGCATAGTAGAAGCTAATCAAGAAATAGGCCATTTTCATCAAAATAAATATTAATAATTGGTGTATATTCACCATTATATTCGTCTTTATATGTATATAATCCTGAAAAATCTTTATAACTAAATTTTTCTTCGACAATATCATTTTCACAATTACAATTTTCTTCTTTGTTTGTAACTACTTTATTTTTATATTTCATATTATACATTATAGATATTCTTCTGCAAGTTTTTTACGTACTTTGTCCACTCATAATTTTCTTATTGTACTTTTAAAAAAAATTGTTTATAATTAAATTATATTGGAGGTATAATAGTGAAAAAAATAATTATATTAATATTAAAAATATCTTTCATTGTTTTAATTATAGCTTGGGTAACTATGGTTGTAATAGATTATTTTCGCGCTCGTGATATGGTAAGACCTGTATTTTGTTTTAGTGAAAAAAATGCACAAGTAGAAGAAGGAAAATATTATGAGTGTACTAGTTTTGGATATAAATATTATACATTAGAGAAAGAAGATGGCACGAAAGAATATGGATTCCGTTCTATATTAAGCGGTAGTCCTGTTGAAGTTAAATAAAAATGATTAATAATAATCATGGTTGGGGATTAAGGGAGATGATTATTCTCTCAGCAATTCTCATCGGATTTCTTTTATTAGCTGTCTTTCTAATTAATAGTTTATATTCTGATTTAGAAGATATTAATAGTTCTAATAAGAAAAGTAATTTATCTTATAGTAATGTGGAAAATAATCTTCTAAATGCGTCTAAAAAATATTATCGTAAACACAAAAATGTTTATATTATTACGACTGATGATTTATTAGAAGAAAATTTTATTACGACTAATGAATTGATACCTCAAAATGAATCTAGTCCTTGTGATGGGTATGTAGAAATAGATGAAGATAGTTCTTTTCAAGCATATATATCTTGTACAAATTATGAAACAGAAGGTTATTAGGTGAAGATATGGCAATTAAAAAAATGAAGATTATAAGTATAATTTGGGGATTACTATTATTTGCAATTGTTGCTATTTTAACTGTTTTTGGCTTTAAATATAAAAAATTAATTTCTAAATATGAAAAGGTAGAGGAGAAGCTTACTGAGGCAACTAAGCAATATGTTGATAAGAGGTTTTTATATCCGGAAAAAAATGAATCTCTTAAAGTAACTTTAGAAGAGTTACAAGGTGAAAATATTTTAGCAAGTTTACAATCAGAAGATAGTGATGAATGTAATGGATATACTATTATCAAAAATAAAAATGGCATTTTTAATTATGATTCTTATATTAAATGTGATAAATATAAAACTAAAAACTATGAAAAAAACTAACAACTTTTAAATTGTTAGCTTTTTTATATAATTATATGATTAAGCAAGTTCGATTTCAGCGCCAGCTTCTTCAAGTTGAGCTTTAATTTGGTTAGCTTCTTCAGCAGGAACGTTTTCTTTAACATTTCCACCATTATCAGCTAAAGCTTTAGCTTCAACTAATCCTAGACCAGTAATTTCTTTTAAAATCTTAATAACAGCTATCTTATTTCCACCAGCACTCTTTAAAACAACAGTCTTATTTGCACTTTCAGTACTTTCTTCTTGAGCTGGAGCAGCAGCTACAGCTACAGCACTAGGGTCTACTCCTAATTCTTCTTTCATTGCATCAACTAATTCTTTAATTTCAAGAATAGTCATTTCTTTTAAAGATTCAATAAAATCTTTAGTATTAATTTTTGCCATAATATCATTCCTTTCTAATTTTCTTCTTTTTTCTCGGCATATAAATTTAATGCAATAGCTAAATTTCTAACATGTTCCATCATACCAGAAGCAATCATATTTAATAATCCTTCTCTTGATGGGATTGAAGCATATTCATTTATGGTATTTAAATCAGCAACGTCGCCACTTAAAATACCTACTCTGATACTTAATTTATCGTGATTTTTAGCAAATTCACTAATAACTTTAATAGGTTCTAATAAATTAGTACTATAAAGTAGAGCATTAGGTCCTTCTAAAAATCCGGTTAAATCAACGTTCAAATCATCCAAAGCTCTTTTTAGTAAAGTGTTTTTGTAAACTTTAAAAGCTGAATTAACTTCTCGTAGTTGTTTTCTTAGTTCACTTAGTTCACTAACAGTTAAGCCTTGATATTGAAATAAAATTACTGATTCACTGTTTTTAATATTGTCTTCTATTTCTTTAACTATTGACTTCTTATTTTCCAGTGCTTTAAGACTAGCCATACAATTTCCTCCTTTACTTAATCTAAAAAAGCCAATCCGAATGGACAGGCTAAACTTATAACAAGATTTAGTTGTCCCTCGTCAAGTTTTTTAAGAAATAAATTCCCCTTGATGTCTTCGGTAATAACTTTTCTAGCTTGTATTATATCTTATGATTTACTATTTGTCAAAAGAATTTTGGTCAACTTTTATTCCTGGACCCATGGTTGATGAGATACTAATAGATGTTACAAACTTTCCTTTGACAGAAGCTGGTTTTAATTTAGATATTGTTTCAACTACATATTGTAAATTTTCTAATAATTTTTTATTATCGAATGATGATTTTCCAATCATACCATGAATATTACCATATGAGTCAGTCCTAAATTCAACCATACCTTTATTAATATCTTCAATAGCTTTAGCAACATTAGTAGTTACGGTATTAGTTTTAGGGTTTGGCATTAAGCCTTTAGGTCCTAATATTTTACCAATTTTTCCTAATTCTGGCATCATATCTGGTGTTGCCACTATAACATCATAATCGAACCAATTTTCTTTTTGAATTTTTTCAATCATGTCTGATTCACCAACATATAATGCTCCAGCATTTTTAGCTATATCAATATTGGCACCTTTAGTAATTACTAAAATTCTTTTCTTTTTACCAGTTCCGTTTGGTAAAACTAAAGAACCACGTAATTGTTGGTCGGCCTTTTTTGGGTCAACATTTAATTTAATAGCAAAATCAATAGCTCCATCAAATTTTGTTATTGATGTTTTCTTTGCTAAATCAATGGCTTCTTCTGCGCTATAAAGCTTATTTTTGTCAACAAGCTTATTAGCTTCCACATATTTACGACCATATTTTTTCATAACTCTTTCCTCCTAACTGTGGTTATTAGCGGACACTTTTTTATTATTCTTCTTCACTAGTTTCTTTACCAATTACTTCTACTTCTTTTTCTTCTTCTTTAGCTTCTTTTTCCATAGTAGCTAATTCTTCTTCTCTTTTTTCTCTTAGAGCCTCTTCTTTTAAAGCTTCTTTAGCTTGTTCAGCTAATTCGGCATCATTGACACCTTTAATTGCTATACCCATATTTCTTGCTGTTCCTTCAATGATATTCATTGCAGCTTCAATAGTATTAGCATTTAAATCAGGCATTTTAGTTTCAGCTAATTGTCTTAATTCATCTTTGGTAATTGTCGCAACAATTTCATTTGCACCTTTTTTACTACCTTTATTTACTTTAGCAACTTTTTTTAGTAAGAAGGCAGCTGGTGGAGTCTTTAAAACAAAATCAAAACTACGGTCATCATAAATGCTTATTTCGCATGGAATTACATCTCCCATTTTGTCTCTTGTTGCATCGTTAAATTTTTGACAAAAATCTTGAATATTAATTCCAGCAGGTCCTAATACTGTACCGACTGGTGGAGCTGGATTGGCTTTCCCAGCAGGAATTTGTAATTTAATTTTCTTTACGACTTCTTTGGCCACGAAAATTCACTCCTTTCAAATTTAATAAGTAATTTTTGCGTGTAAGTGGTTTGGGCAAGTCCGCTACTTCTTCCCTTCCACTTGGCATCTATAAAATTTATATAAATGCAATTAAGATATTATCACAAATATCCAAAGAAAACAAGTAATTATTTGTAAAAAAAAAAATTCCATATAAATGAAATTTAATTTTTATTAACTTGAAATAGTTCAACTTCAACTGATGTTTCTTGACCGAATAAGTCAATATTTACTACTAGACGATTATTTTCAATATCAATATTATTAACGGTACCGCTCATTCCTTTAAATGGACCATCAACGATAGTTACTTTATCTCCTACTTTCATTTCAGATTCAATATCCATTCTACTTAAGCCCATGTTTACTAATATACGGTCAATTTCTTGAGGCAATAATGGGGTTGGTTTTGCTCCTTTTCCTGATGAACCAATAAATCCAGTTACTCCTGGAGTATTTCTTACTATATACCAAGCTTCATCACTCATTATCATTTCTACTAAAACATATCCTGGAAACATTTTTTTTACTTTTTCTTTTTTAACGCCATCTTTTATTTCTATTTCTGTTGTTTCAGGAACAATTACTCGAAATATGTTATCTTGAAAGCCCATTGATTCAGCTCTTGCTAATAATTTTTCTTTAACTGATTCTTCATGTCCACTATAAGTATTAACTACGTACCAAAGCTTTTCCATTAAAACATCCCCTTTATCCATGATAAAATTAAACTAATTGCTTCAAAAAATAATATCATTAAAGCTACCATTATAATTGTCGCTAATGTATATTTTAAAATAGTTTTTTTATTCGGAAAAACTACTTGTTTCATTTCCTTTCTAACTTGTTTAAAATATCCTTCTTTTTTGTCTTTTTTCTTTTTTAATTTTTTTTCTTTCTTTGCCATAAAGCACCTCATTTTCCCAATTTAAAAAAACACTTTTGTGTTTCTTAATCATAATCTATCACATAAATTATTTAATTGCAAGCTATTTTTTAATTTAATTAGCTAACTTGTAACTACTCAGACTTAAAACACTTCAAAACGAGTAACTTTTAAATAGGTTACTCTTTAATTTGCAAATAAGACT
>CANRKL010000020.1 GCA_947631205.1 uncultured Bacilli bacterium
AAAAAAACTTTATGAACTTTTTTTTCTTCATATTTCATAAAGTTTTGCTTTTTAAATTAATTTACTCTTTTTTGCTGTTACATTGTTACACTTCAATTATTTTCTTACATTCGTATCCTGAGAATACTACTACATATTTTTTAAGGAACTTTTTAAGCTCTTATCTTTACTATATTTATTATAGCTTATATATCAAAAAAACTAGATTTTTTCTATCTAACTTACTCCCTCTATTACAAAGGGATTACTTTGACTTCCATAATTGCTATCTGATTTTTCTTGAATTTTAATATCACTATTTAAATAAACGGTAGGACGAATATTATAAGCATAGTAAGCGAAGGTGGAATCAAAATCACCACCACTATAAATATAAAATGCTTCATTAGCATACGATGAAAGAGAAAAAGGAGTTATAGTCCATTGATTTGCACCTGTAAATAACCAGTTGTTCCCTTTACAATCTAAATTACTTCCATCCCAGTTTATCATATCATAATTTAAACATTTAACTCGCACATCTCCTCCTACAGCATAGCCATAGTCAGATAGATACATTAGTCCTATATATCCATCCCATGTGGTTGTCCTTGGAACATTATCATTACAATGATTCCCGCCACTACTTGCACATTGTTCTTTTCCATGATGATTACTTCGTTCTCCTTCATACATATATTTTGGAATTGGTGATGATGGATACGAAATTGTCTCAACAGTTCCAGTATTCCATCTTACTTTGACTATCTTTTCTTTAACGCTTTCCGTAAGTCCGGTACTACTAAAATCACATGTTGCTTGTTTATCGCTTGAACCATTATAGCATTGACCACTCTCCCTGTTCCAATATGCTCCTGTATTTAAGGTAGTCATTATGTCAGCCTCACTCCATTCGTTTACTCCATATCCATAATTTACTTCATTTGCTGATGAATCCCAACTCCACTTTCCTATGCTATCTGCTCTTATTATTTTGATTAAAGATTTTCCATTGCTTATTGTTCCATCTTTATTTATAATTATCATGTTGTTCATAATACCGATTATTTGCCATAAGATTGGTTTATTACTAGAATCTCTATCTCCTATATCTATATAATTACGAGGGCTACTTCCAATATATCTTAAATTTTTATCACTTGTATTATCATAAGCTAACTCACTGCTACTTTTTTCCGCTACTTCATAAATATAATTATTTATTAAGTTAGGAGCAAAATATAAATTGCATTTTGTTTTACTCTTTGTTAAATTAGTTACAATTGGTGCCCATTTCTTATAATCCCATTCGACACTTGCTCCATTATTGCATTCAGCATAATCAAATCCTAAATTATCTTCATTGTCCTTCTTGGGCATTTTATTTAACTGAATATCTCCATTATAAAATGTTAAAAAAACATCTTCTTCTATATCATTAAATTTTTCATAAATATTATTAAATTGAAATATTGTCGATATTAGAGTAATAAAAAGAGTGACTATTATTAATTTTAAAAATATACTACTTGCTATTTTTTTCATCTTTACGCCTCAGCTTTCTAACACAAATGGATTATTTTGACTTCCATAATTACTTGTAGAGTTCTCTTTAATTTTTATATTACTATTTAAATAAGCTGTTGGACGAATAACATAGGCTGTAGAAGATGAGTTAATCCCATATACTCCGTTCGAATCAATAGAATAAACACTGTATGCACCATACAAACTATGGATAGGAGTTATTGTCCATTGATAATTGCTACTATCTCTTAACCAATCATTTCCAATATAATCCATACCACTTCCATTCCAATTATACACACTTGTAGCTAATAATTTTTCTCTTTGACTCCCACCGACGGCATACCCATAGTCAGATGGATACATCAAACCTATGTAACCATCCCAGGTGGTTGTTCTTGAGACGTTATCGTTACAATATTTACCGTAAGTTGTTCCTTTATCACTGCAAAACATCTTTCCGTGATTCTCACTTCGTTCTCCTTCATACATATAACCTACTGTTAATTTATTTTCAGTACTAGAAATATCAATTCTTTCTGGTATAGTTCCCGTATTCCATCTTACTTTAACTATCTTTTCTTTAACACTTTCAGTAAGTCCGATACTACTAAAATTACATATTCCTTGTTTATCGTTAGAATTATTGTAACACTGCCCACTCTCCTTATTCCAGTATGCTCCATCATTTAAGGTGGTCATTATATCAGATTCACTCCATTCATTTACTCCATATCCATTGTTTACTCCACTTGCTGATGTATCCCAGCTCCAAGCACCTATACTATCTGCTCTAATTATTTTTACTAAACTTTGACCGAAGTTTTCACTCCCATCATCGTTTATAATTGTCATATTATTCATAATGCCAATAATTCGCCATAAGATTGGTTTATTATTGGAATCAATATCTCCTATATCGATATAATTTTTTGGACTTGCTCCGATATATCTTAAATTACTATCATCCGTTTCATCATAAACTAAATCTGTTGTATTAATATCAGCTAATTTTTCTATATAATTTTTATCTCGAAAATATAAGTTACATTTAGTTTTACTTTCACCTAAATTGACTACTATAGGAGCCCACTTAACTCTATTCCATAGAATATATGCTTCTTTGTCACATTCACCATGTTCAAATACTAAATTGTCTACATTATCTTTAGGAGGCATAGAATCTAATACAGTATCTCCCTTGTAAAAAGTAAAAAATACATCGCCACTACCTTCATACTGTACAGTCCCTTCCATCACTTTGAAACTCACACTTTCTTGGTAGTTAGCATAACTTTTATTTATTAAATACCCCCCCCCAGCGCATATTACACCAAGGGCTACCGCAAAAGTCACAAGTTTCTTTTTATTATTTTTCTCTTTAAATTTGTCTATTCTCATGACTTTCCTCTCTTTCTATTATCTACATCATACCACAAGAGTCTTTTATTTTGAAGAGTAAAGTTTTAATTGTCTAACTTCTTGTTCTTCTAATATAGTTTTGTAATATTCTAAATATATTTTATAATTTTTCATCAAGTTCATTTTAATTTTATGGGGAATTATATCTCCAGTTTTAATTTCTATATTATTTATTATTTCTTCATAAGTTGGTAATTTATTAACAAGAATTTTAAAATAATCTGTATATGATGAATCAGAAATAGCTAAAAAGGTTAAAAGAATATCTTCATTTATATCTGGAGGATATGTTACTTGTAAAAGAAAGTCATTCCAAAAATTAAGTATATCTAAATTTCCAATATTATCATAATCAAAATTAGGCGCTAAAAAGACTTCATCTTCTTTATCTATAATACTTATATTATAGTAGTGTAAATCATTATTTCCTAAAAAAAGCTGCAAAAAAAAGGTATCAATTAAATTTTTCATTAAATTAGCAATTATTTGTTTTTTATTTTTTCTTTCTTGATAATAAATAGAAAAAGCTTCCCATATTTTTTCTAAATTATAAGATTTAGCCATTTCTTCTATTTGTTTTTCTTCATTTTTATGCTTTTTAATACAATAATTATTTAATATTTTAAATAGTGGATATTCTAAATAATTATAAGGATTATAGTTTTTAGTTATTACTCCCGTTTCATTATGATATTTAGCAAGTTCATAGGATACGGTAGGTATTTTTAATTTTTTAGCTACTTCTTCGCCAAATAATTCTTTATAACAATCTTGTAATTTTAAAGATTTAAACATATATTTTTCATCATTAATTTTAAACCATATATAACGGTAATTTTCTTCTTCGGTTATTTTCATTTCATTATCCAGGATAATATATTTGCTTTCTTTCATAATTTTGTGTCCTTTCAAACAAAAGTGATTATATCAAAAAGAATTATAATAAGCAATTAAAAAAAACTGTATGTTTTAACAGTCTTTTATTTTACAAATGGTATTAAAGCCATAAATCTTGCATATTTTATTTGTTCGGCTATATGTCTTTGATGTTTTGCACAAGCTCCTGTCATACGACGTGGTAATATTTTACCTTTTTCACTTATGTATTTATTAATTATCATAACATCTTTATAATCTACACTTTTTCCAGCGCACATTTGACATATTTTTTTTCTTTTTCTTCTAAATTCTGCCATAATTTACTCCCTTCTTTAAAATGGTAAATCATCATCAGATAAAGCTATTTCTTCCCCAAAATCTTTAAATGGGTCTTCCCCTACATCAGTTGTTTCCATAGTAGGACTATCTGGCATATCGTAGTTAGGCATTGGACTACTGTATGGTGTGTCCATTGTATCCATTGGATTAAAGTCAGCAGGACTACTAGTTGACGAATTACGACTTCCTAAAAATGTTACATTATCCGCTACTATATCAGTTGTATATCTTCTTTGACCATCGTTTCCATCATAACTTCCTGTTTGAATACGACCATCTACTGCTACTTGACTTCCTTTACGGCAATATTTAGCAATGTTTTCTGCTTGTCTACGCCATGCTATACAGCCTATAAAATCTGTTTGTTGTTGAGCATTACTTGTATTAGGTCTTGATACTGCAACTGTAAATCTTGCCATGCTTATTCCACTTGGTGTTGTTCTAAGTTCTGGGTCTCTTGCTAATCTTCCGATTAATATTACTTTATTCATTTTTTACTCCTCATCTAAACGTATTACTAAATGTCTTAATACATTTTCATCTAAGCGAATTTTACGATTAAATTCTGCAACTTCATCTTTGGCTAATTCAACTTGCATAACATAATAATATCCACTAACTTCTTTTTTTATTGGATAAGCAAGTTTCTTTTCACCCATTTCCTTAAAATCAAGTACTTTTCCATTTATTGTTTCAATAAGTTTTTGATAATTTTCAGCAATCTTCTTAACTGCTTCTCCATCACTTAAAGCTTTTACAATAAACATTATTTCGTATTTAGTCATTTTTACACCTCCTTATGGTCTATTGGCTTTTTAATTCAATAAAAAGCAAGGAGTAATTTCTTACTCGCTATATATTTTAACAAAACATTTTTTAAAAGTAAAATGTTTTTTTATGTAAATAATTCTTTTTTTCTAATTTATATACTTATCTATTATCTCATCAAGTTTATTTGAAGCTTTATTATAATCATCAGTTGTAGTAGGATTATCATTAAAGTTTGCTTCAAATCGATAAGCATATTCTAATTTTCCATCAAAAATTTCATTTAAATCATTATAAATAAATTTGCCAAGTTCATCATATATTTCAGTATTTTTTAGAATCATTCTTTCTTTTTTATAGCAAAGAATGACTTCTTCTAATTCTTCTATTGCTCCAGCATATAATTTATCTTCTATGTCTTCTTTATTAACGTCATTATTTTCAAAGCATTCCCATAAATCATTGTAACCATCAGTATTATAAAAATAATCTAAATATTCAATAATTGTATCATAAATTCTTTTTATAGAATTAATTTTAATATCATTTATTTCACTTATTTTTTCTTTAGTGGTTAACAAATCTTTATAGTTTTTTAATTTAAAATATTTAGCTAAAGATTTAATTACCGCTATTTCACTTGGGCTTTTTTCATAATTTCTCCAGCTATGAATTGTTGATTTAGGGGCATGAATATAGTCTGAAAGTTCTTGTTCTTTATCTTCTATACTTCGCATATTTTGTCTAAATAAATCATTAAATTTACTAAAGTTAAAATAAAATTCTTGACCGTCAATTTCATATTTTTTTGGCATATTTTTTTCCTCCTTTCAAATTAATTATCTACCTATAGTATACAAGTAAATTTAAATTAAATCAAACTTAAATTTATTTTTCTATTAAACTGCCACTTTCTTGCATTTCTTTTGGTAAGGCAATATCCATATAGTCTAAGATTGTAGGCGCAACTTGAGCAATTGTCCCACTTTCTTTTAGTTTTATTTTGGAATCGGTAATAATAAATGGGACTTTGCTAGTGGTATGGGTTGTTACTTTTCCACCAGTGCTATCTAACATCATATCAGCATTTCCATGGTCAGCTGTTAAGACGATTGTATAAAAGTTTTCTAAGGCTTTATCAATTAATAATTTTAAACATAAATCAATACTCATAACTGCTTTAACTGTAGCTTCCATAACCCCCGTATGTCCAACCATATCAGCATTAGCATAATTTACTAAAATAAAATCATAATCTTTATCCATACAAGAAACTACTTTTTTAGTAACTTCTACAGCACTCATCTCTGGTTGTAAATCATATGTTGCAACTTTGGGACTTGGTATTAAAAATTTTTGACATCCCTCTAGGGAAGCATTACTTTCTCCATCAAAGAAATATGTAACGTGAGCATATTTTTCAGTCTCAGCAATTCTTGCTTGGGTAAGTCCTAATTTAGATATGTAGCTTCCTAAAGTGTTTGTTATAACTGGATAATCTAAAAAATAATTGGTTTTAATTTTGTTATCAATTGGGAAGAATGTGTAAATTTTACCCTCACTAAAATCATCAACTGCAAATTCTTCAAAATTACTATTACTAAATGCACTAATAATTTGTTTAGCTCTATCAGTTCGATAATTAAGCCATATAATTACATCACCATTTTTAATTTTAACAAATTCATTAGTTTTTATTGGGGGTAAATATTCATCAGTTATTCCTTTTTCATAACATTTTTTTAAAATATAGGCGACGCTACTACCAGAAACACCCATTCCTCTAGTAAGTAATTTATAATATTTTTCAGTCCTTTCCCATTTTTTATCTCTATCCATGGCATAGTATCTACCACAAATACTTGCTATACAACCAACATTTTTACTTTTTATATAATTTTCTAAATCTAAATAATAATTATAATAAGCATCTACCTTGGTATCTCTTCCATCACTTATTGTATGAAAAGCAATCTTTTTAACTCCATTTTGCACTAATAAATCATATATTTTTTTAAAATGTTCATTGCTTGAGTGAACTAATCCATCGGATAGTAGTCCCATAATATGAACTTGTCTATTGTTTGTAACTACATCACTTATTAATTCTTGAAATACTAGATTATCGTTTATATCTTTGTCTAATAAATCATTAACTAATTCAAGACTTTGTTTTATTTTTCTTCCGGCTCCAATTGTTAAATGTCCAGTCTCACTATTTCCAAATTGGCCTTTGGGAAGTCCTACTGCTTCTTCACTTGCTTCTAATAGGGAATGGGGATAATTATTCCAAAGGTTTAAAAAGTTGTCAGGATTAGCTAATTTAATAGCATTACCTTGATTATTATCGCTAAACCCAAATCCATCTAAGACAATTGTTAAAATTTTTTTCATACACTCACCTTTATTAAAATATAACACAAAAATGACAAAAAGTAGACCAAAAAATCTACTTTATTCTTTTTCTACTAGTTTTTTTATTTTAAATGTTAGCTTAAATCCTTGTTCAGTACTTTCTATTTTGCTTTTATTTATACCATAAGTACTATCTTCATTTTCAATATTACCTTCTATTTTTAATAATCCTTCTAAGATTTTTAGCATACTTGTAATATTTTCTTTACTATCATCTTCAATAGTTATTTCTAATATATCATTATTTTCTTCTATAATATTAGACATGGTTATATTATTAATTTGTAATTTGTCTATGCTACTATCTTTACTTGATTTTAATACATCAATATGTGCATAATTGTATTTTTTATCAACACTAGAACTTATATTAATTAATAAATAATTTTTGTATCCTTCTTCTTCATCATAATATATGAAATAGTCATTGAAGTTGATTCTTGGGTTTTCATCTGATACAACATCACTACTATTTTTAATAACTGACATAATTATCTCATTAGTTTGTGGTATTCCTTTTTCTAAAGCATTAGTAGAAACTACATCTTTATAACTTACAGCAAGCTCGTTAATAAAATCATCATACATAGGTCCTCCATTACCTACTTCTATCATAATTGGTGTATTTTTATAGTTAGTTGCATATGTAAGTAATTTATTAATGTCTAATTGTTTATTGCTTACTCTAGTTATTCCCGGAATTTTACCTTCATTATTTAATATTAATTTATCAATATCTATTTTGTAAAAATTTAAATAATCATTAATTGTCTCTAAATCATTTTTTTCTTTGTAAAAATAAGTAACAACATAATAATCAAAAATGCTTTTTAAATTACTTGTCCCAGAAAAATACATAGTATGGGGATTATCAGCGTAGACACTTGCATGGTAAGCAGTTCTTGCATAACCTATAAAATCTTTGGTAATTGTTAAGCGATATTTGTTGGAATTTAATTCATCTTGTTTAATGTTTAGTCCAAGTAAATTTATTTTGGTAATATCTTTTGAAAGTTTGCCATTAGTAACAGTTATTCCTTCTAAAGGACTTAGATAATCATAAACTGCGTTATAAACATTTCCAGAAATACTTTCATATTCTGTATCTATATAATAGGTTCTTACCCAACTAGCAAATAGTTTTCGTAAAGATGAAATATCTTCAGTAATTATCTCAAAATATTCACTAGTACTACTAGCAAATTTTCCTTCATATTCATTTTTAGAGATTCTAAATGTTCCATCTAAATATCTAAAGGCATCTTCATCATTACTAATTTTTTCTCTAATCTTTAAAGGAATGACTAAATCTGGTAGAGATGTTACTAAATTAGTTGGACAACTTACTAAAACATCAATTGTACTATTAGTTGTAACTAAATTACTAAAGTTTATAACTTTATTTGTTCCTTCATCTACAATACTATTATTTTTAGAGCTTACACTGCAACCTTGAGGAATATCAATAATATATTTATCATTTTTTCCTAATCCAATACTATTTCTTGGAAATGTAAATGAAACTGCTATATTATTTTTAGTAGATCTACTATAATCGACTTTTTTACTTTGAAAGTTATCTCCAACATATAATTTTAATAATGTATTATTGTAAATAAGTGCTTCATCAACTGTTTTAATGTATTTAGAGTTAGTACTAATGGTATAACCAAGTCCGGTTATTCCTAAAGTAAGTAATGTGTATCCAAAAATTTTAATGTATCTTTTTTTTCCTATAATATATTCTTTAATCATAACTACTCCCCTATTCTAATTAGTTTTTACTTGAATAGCTGAATATCCAACTTTTATCATATCATAATAACTGTTAAATGCTTCAGTATATTCATTATTAGATAGATATTTAATTGTTAATTTATATGTTTTTTTCTTACCTTGTTTATTACTATCACTAATTCTAATGTTATCTACAAATCCATATAAATTATATAAATTAGGTGATACTTCATTATTCTTTTTAGTAAAGTCTTGTACTAATACTTCTTTATCATTAACTATTTCATAAAGTTTAGGAGTAGACTCTCCTCCAACTAAAGCAAATCTTTTATCAACATATAAATTAATATATAAATCAGCACTTACTTCCATCTTTTCTGAATCAACTGTAAAATAATAATCAATATTAGTTGGTCTTTCTACTTTATTGCAATTTTTGGTTAGGGTATTGCTACACATTGGTTGGTCTACTTCAACAATAAATTTAGCAACTCGTGCTGTATCTTTAATGCTTGCTATACTACTAACATATTTAGAATAAGTGGCTACACTAGTAAATAAGCCAATAACCGCAACATAAGCAATTATCCATTTTATTAAGTTTTTTCTAAATCTTTTATTCATCCATATTTTATTCATGATTTCACCTATTTATTTTTATCTTTCTTATCTCTAAATTTTAAAAATTCTTGATAATCTTTATCATCTTGATAAGTATCTATATTATCTTTTTTAATACTTATTAGATAACAAATCATTATTCCAATTATAAATATCATCACACTAACAAATGGACTTTTAAGTGATTTTAATATATCTCCCATCCCTTTTATTCTAAATACATATTTTCCAACGATATTACTAATATTTGTTGCTTCATCTTCTGTGTTGTTGTTATCTCCTTTAGTAATAATTTTATCATCTTTTATTTCTATAATTCTGTGAGTTACAAATGACTCATCAACATCAATAAATGTCACTATATCATTTACTTGATAATTATTATCTTTGGTGTTAATAACTATTAAATCCCCTATTTCTAAAGTAGGATTCATGGAACCTGATACAACTTCTAAATAAGCATATCCGCCAATAGTACTTAATTTATTTTTTAGTATTTTTAAATTAATTAAATTATAAACATTAAAAACAAATAACAAAATTAATAAGGTTGTGATAATTCCCATAATAATTTTTCTTACTATTTTCATGGTCTATTATCACCACTTTCACATTTATCATTTATAACTTTATAATTAATGCCCACAGCTAATCCATACATTGTATTAATATTTTCACCAGCATAATTACCAATCAAAGTGTCAAGTTTATCATTTTTATCTATCCATTCCCACAAAAGGGATACTTCAGCTTTTTCACTTTCATATAACTTAATTGGTACATCTATTGTATTTACAACGTCATGACGAAGTATTTCATAGCCCTTATTTCCAAAATAATATTTATTATCAGGATTATCTTTTATAACATAACCCATATTTAAACAGCCTTCATTATCAATACAAATTGTATCTTCTAATAATGTTATACTAGTAATTTCTATTTGTTTAGCTGTATTATTTGAAAAACGCATAATGTAAGCCCCATGAGCTCCTGGATAAATTACTTTGGCCTTGTTATATAGTCTATAATATTCTTCATTATAAAATAAATCAACGTCAGTTAAGTAAACCGTTTTCTCTTCTTCAATTGCTTCATTTGTTATATCTTTGCTATATATAGCATATAAAGTTGTATTTTTATCTACTTTAATTTTAGAATTTCTAATATCATACATTGCCTTTGTATCATTTTTATTAAGAGAAAAACCAACTAAATCATAATAATGACAATCATCTATTTTTTTGTATCCTTCAAAATAATCTTTTAAATCAAATTCTTCATTTTTATCAACCATAAATCTATATTCTTTAGTAAATTCATTAAATTCACCATCATTACTATCTAATACTAATATATACTTATCAGAAACATTTAAATTAACATCAAAGTTATTAATTAATTTACCTTTCGCATATCCTTTAAATTTAATTTGTTTAGAACCTAAACTTTTAATATTTAATTGTAAAGCTAAAGATGATGAACCAACGACATCTAATATATCTAATTCATTTTTATCAAAATAAACTTCAATATAAACATCAGGATTATCTTTTTCATATATTTTAATTCCATAACTAGTTTCTTCCATAATAACTTCACCATTAAAAAAGTTATTTTCTAGTATAATACTTTGATTTGTATCATCACTAGTTATGTTTACATCATAATAGTATTTGTAAGGTGTCACAAAATAATCAAGGTATTTAAATGTTATATTCATTGTATCACTTGCATAATCACCACAAGAAACTTTTAATGTAACCGTTTTATCTTTCATAGATAATTTAGGTTTAATTACGATGTATCCATCTTCAATAAGGACTTTTTCTCGGTAATCTCCAGAAATATCAACTTTAATTTTTTGCTTATCAATATTTATTAATTGGTCATCTTCATAAAGTCGGTAAACAATTTTAAATTCATCATTTTCATTTGGATTTAAATATAAAACTTTATCTTCATCTAAGACTAGAGTTATCTTACTTCGATGGACTTTTACTTTGTATATTGATTTTTCTTTGCTTTCACTTTCAACTACAATTAAAACTTCAGTATCACCTGGTAATAATTCTATATCAGATGGATTTACTTCTTTACCATCTACCCAATAACTTACTGTACTTCTATCATCAGACAAAACACCTTTTAAACTTATCTTATCTTTATCATAATGCACATTTAAACTATATTCTTTATTATTTTTATCAAACTGTTCATTTAACTTTAATCCATCACTAATAACAATATCCTTTAAGTAACTATCATTACTTTTTTCTCTTTCAATTGTTACTGTATAAGCTTCTTTACTTCCGTCTTCTTTCTCTATTTCAATCTCTAAAACATTTTTATCTTCTTTTACTTCTAAATCTTTTAAGCTATTAACTTCTTTGCCATTATATTTATATTTTACTTTTCCACCATTTTCTACTTTACTATCAAAACTTACTTTGTCTTTATTAGAATCTACCCATACATGATAATTATGAATGTCCTTGTTAAAACTTGGACTCATTTCTCCACCATTTACTTTTAAATCTAATAATGTATTACTTTTATTTTGTTCTTTTTCACGGTTAATAATTATTTCATAAGTAGTTACATTGCCATCTTCTGCTTCTACTGTGATAACTAATTTATTTTCACCAACTTGTAATTCTAAATCTTTTAAGCTAGCGACTTCTTTCCCATTAAATTGATATTTCATTTTGGATTTATCACTACTTAGTTTAGCTTCAAAATCTATTTTGGTTGTTTTATAATCTACTCCTAAATAATATTTTTGAACATCACTTTTAAAAGGTATTTCTACAACTCTACTAGTTAAACTTTTTAATTTACTATCACTATTTTTAGAAACATTTGCAACATTGTTATTATTGGTTGTAACATAAAGTTCATAAGTATCTTGATAAGTTTTACCATTTGAAACTATGCTTATGGTAATATTTGTCTTACCTGTTTTTTTAGCTGTTATAATTATTAGTCCATCAAAAACTTCGACACTTGCTATACTATTATCACTTAATGTTACTTTAATATCACCATCTAATCCACTTAAATAATAAGCAACCTTGATACTACTTCCTAATATTAAAGTTCCTTTATTACTTGAAAAAGCAATATATTTATTAGGTTCATTAATTATAACTTTGGCTTTAGCTTGATATTTTTTACCATTTACTTTTGCTTCTAAATAAACATCAACAGTTCCACTTTTCTTTGGCTTAACAACCACATAATCTTTTTCTACATAGCAAGTGGCAAGTGAAGAATCACTTGTATAACAAGTAAAATTATTAGGGCTTATATTTTCATAGTGAAAACTTAATTTGCCATCAGTATCACTTAAGTATATATTTAATTCTTTAGTATCAAATTGTAATTCTCTATTTAAGATTATTTCTTCTTCTCCATTTTCATCTAATGGAATATCTTTTTCATTAGTAAATAAATCACCAATTTTTCCCCAAAAGTTTCTTGAACAACTACAACTACTTATTAGTAAAAGAATGATTATTATAATAATTATAACCATAATAATTCTTCTTTTAGTTTCTTTATTTTTATCTTCATCATTATAATTATTCATTCTCTTACTCCTTTCTTGTTAGCTTTCAAATAAAGATACATAATATTTCCTTATTTACTAATACTATATTTATAAGGATAATATATCTTTATTTGGAAGTTAAACTTCCAATTATTATTAAGGATTAGGCTTAGCTTCCTCAGTACTATTGTCTTGTACTACACTTATAGAAACTTTAATTTCTACTTTTTTAGCTTCTTCTTCATCACCTAAATTAGTGTCATATCCATCTTGAGTTGCACGGTCACCAGTTGTTTCAAATGGCCAAGTCCATTTAATAGTATGAGTACTTTTTAAGCTATCATCACTAGTTAAAGCACTTTTAATAGATGTTCCAGCTGTAATTTTGTCAGTACTTAAGCCATTTATTTCTTCAAGTAATTGAGCTAAAGTTAAATCATAATTATCATCATCTAAAGAATATTTAATTCTACTTGCAGTTGTTGTATCTTTAACAGTATCGCTACCTGTAGCATTTAAGACAATTTTATAGTCAACTTCTGGAGTTGCATCTCCTGCTCCTCCTGCATCATTATATTGAACTTGGAATGAATAACTTCCACTTGTTCCTGGAGCAACGATATCTTCAACAGCTGCTGCGTCAGTATAATTATTTGAAAATAAATTAACTTCTGTCATAGTTGGAGTATTTGCTTTAACTCCCCATTTAGCAACACGAGCACTATCAGTGAAAGAATCTAAGGCAGTTACATATTTAGCATAAGTACCACTTACAGAATAACCTGTAACTACTACTGCTAATAATAAAGCTCCTAAAATCATTACTTTCTTTTTCATTTTCTCACCTCCTTTATATGTTATTTTTTGCATAAATTTATATGCATAGGAATTTATGCTATTCCTAAAATCTATGTAAACGCTTGATTAAGCAGTTTACCAAAATTAATTATTAAGTCTTATTTGACTTATTGTTTTTAACAGGACTTTTCTTTTCTGTTTTTTTCTTAGATGTTGTTTTATTATTTTTCTTTGAAGCTATTTCTTTAGCTTCTTTTTCCTGTTCTTCTTTTAATCTTTTATATTCTAAAAATTCTTTTCTTTCAATATCTCTTTGCTTTTTATTAGAGATAGTAAATCCTATTACAAATATTAAAGTAATACCCATAAGAATTATTAAAATAGTAGTTGGCTTTGATAAAGAATTCATCATACTTCCAATTCCTGGGACTCTAAAAACATAAAGTCCTTCTACATCACCATATTCAACTAAGTTTTGGTCTTGAGTATTGTTGTTATCACCTTTAGTTATAAAATAAGTTATTCCATCTCTAACAACAATATCGATAATTCTGTGGGTTGTGACTGTGTTTTCAGCGTCTCTAAATGCTATGACATCATTTACTTGTAATGTTTCAGGTAAAACTGTTTTAGCAATTATTAAATCTCCTTTATGTATTTCTGTCTCCATTGACCCTGATAAAACTATAAATGGCTTATAACCAAAAACACTTGGTATTTTATCTGGATTACTATTAGCTTGAATCATTATCCATATGTTAGTAAATAAAATAGGTAATAGAACAACACAAGCTACTATAACTATCCAATTTAAAATTGACTTATACCATTTTTTCTTTTCTTCCATTTTTTACCCCTTCTTTCTTATAATTTTGGAACTCTTTTTAATACCAATTCATCATTTTTTATAGAAGAACTTTTTAATTTAGAAGTATATTTTTCATATGAGCAATTTTCACATTTTTCTGTTTTACCTATTATATTTTCTTGACTAACATACATTTTGTGTGGCATATCTTCGCTGTAAGAATCTCCACAACCAGAACAAGAATAAACATTAGTAAAACAACGATTTACATCTTCTCCATGATATTCAATGGTCTCGCTTAGAGAATATGAATGATGAACTTCTTGTTTTGTTTGTCCACAACCATCTCTTGTGCAAGTAAATGTATAAGTACATTTATCTTTTACTCCATCAATTGGATAGTCATGTAATCTACTTGTTTCATCACCACAAACTCCACAAGTTAAATATTCATAAACTTCATCAGTACTAGAAATACTATAGTTATGTTCATGAGCTGTTCTTTTAGAATATCCACAACCATTCAGGCAATCACTAACCATTTCATTAGTAGATTTATCATATCTTTCTTGTCCTAAATTATGTGGTACTTCTTTTATATCTCCATCTTTCTCACATTCCCAGTATTCATTATTTTCATCTACTCTATTAAGTTTACTATAATTATGAATATGTTCTGGCTCAATATGTTTTTCATAGGTACAACCTGGATTTTCACAAGTTATTGTCTTTGAGCCATCTGAATTTAATGTTTCCTTTAATTTGTGTAGTACTTCTTTTATATCTCCATCTTTCTCACATATCCAGTATTCTTTTTCTTCATCTACTCTATCAAGTTTACTATAGTCATGAATATGCTCTGGCTTAATATATTTTTCATAGGTACAACCTGGATTTTCACAAGTTATTGTCTTTGAGCCATCTGGATTTACTGTTTCCTTTAATTTGTGTAGTACTTCTTTTATATCTCCATCTTTCTCACATATCCAGTATTCTTTTTCTTCATCTACTCTATCAAGTTTACTATAGTCATGAATATGCTCTGGCTTAATATATTTTTCATAGGTACAACCTGGATTTTCACAAGTTATTGTCTTTGAGCCATCTGGATTTACTGTTTCCTTTAATTTGTGTGGTACTTCTTTTATATCCCCATCTTTCTCACACACCCAATATTCTTTTTCGTCATCTACTCTATCAAGTTTACTATAATCATGAATATGCTCTGGCTCAATATGTTTTTCATAGGTACAACCTGGATTCTCACAAGTTATAGTTTTTGAACCATCTGAATTTAATGTTTCCTTTAATTTGTGTGGTATTTCTTTTACATCCCCATCTTTTTCACATACCCAATATTCTTTTTCTTCATCTACTTTATCAAGTTTACTATAGTCATGGATATGCTCTGGCTCATAAATTTTAGTATAATTACAGCCTTCATTAGTACAAGTTATAATTCTAGTTCCATCAGGATATATTGTTTCTATTTTGTTATGTGGTACTTCTTTTATTAAACCATCTTTTTCACAAACCCAGTATTCATAGTTATCGTCAATTGCAGATAATAGAGAATAATCATGGATATGTTCTTCTTCTAGTTCTTTGTAAAATGCACAACCTTCATGAGTACATCTTTTTATTTTTGTACCATCGTCATTTGTTTCTATAACAAAATTATGTGGTATTTCTTTAATATCTCCATCTTTTTCACATTCCCAATATTCTTTTTCTTCATCGGCCCATTTTAATTTAGAATAGTTATGAATGTGTTCTTCTTCTAACTCTTTAGAAAATGAGCAACCTTTGTTAATACATTTTTTAACTTTAGTTCCATCAGCATTTGTCTCTATAACAAAGTTATGAGGCACTTCTTTTATCAAGCCGTCTTTTTCACAAACCCAAAATTCATAATTTTCATCAATGGCTGATAATAAAGAATAATTATGGATATGTTCTTCTTCTAATTCCTTATAAAATACGCAATCTTTATGGGTACATCTTTTAATCTTGGTTCCATCGGCATTTGTTTCTATAACAAAGTTATGTGGTATTTCTTTAATATTTCCATCTTTTTCGCATTCCCAATATTCTTTTTCTTCATCGGCCCATTTTAATTTAGAATAGTTATGAATGTGTTCTTCTTCTAACTTTTTAGAAAAATTACAGCCATCATTAATACATTTTAATGTTTTAGAGCCATCGTTATTTATAACTTCTTTTAAATTATGATAAATTTCTTTTATATCTCCATCTTTTTCACATTTCCAATACTCTTTTTCATCGTCTGTTTTATAGAGAATGTAGTTATGAACATGGGTGTTTTCTTCTTGTTTTTTGATTGTTGTTACATAATTACAGCCTTCATGGGTACACTCAAAAACTTTAGAGCCATCAACATTTTCTCTAATAAATTTTAATTCATGTTTAGTTTTTAATACTTTTCCACATTCACAATAAGAATATTCATACTTATCATCAAAACAATCTATTTTTTCAAAATTATGTTCATGTTTTTGTTCTTCTTTTATATTGTCTTCTTTTGGGTCTGTTAAGCCTATATTATTTATTATTTTATTAGTATTTTCTTCTTTATTTTCATTATTTATAACGTTATATCTATTTTGAATTGTTCCTGTTTTACGGCAAATTCTTGTTTCTTTTCCTGTTTCTTTATTTAATACCCAATCAGTAAATTCAAACTTTTGTATGTTTTTTAACGTACGCAAATGACCACAATTTTCACATTTTTGAAAAACATATTCTACATAGGTATCATTGTTGTAGGGAATTTCTTTTTGGTAAGAATTAAATATATTAATATTAATATATTTATGATGTTGTAATGCAACATCATAATCGCCAACTTTTTTTTCAAATATATCATCTACTGCTTCCCATTCATATTTATTATTAGGGTTTTCTTTTAAATTTTGAGAATTACTTACTCCAGAAAAACCTGTTACACCTAAGCTAACTCCTAGTATAGATGCCGCTAGTCTTTTGCGAATTTCTTTTAATTTTTTACTATTTTTCATATTCATCAATCCTTCTAAAAAATATTTAATATAATTGGTTATTATACATAAAATTTTTTTAATTGCAAATATTTTTTTGTAAAGTGTATATTTATTGTACTAAAGTTCTACAAAAAAATCTATTAATAATTAATCATAATTAAAAATAATTGTTAAAAAAAACATCTTTTATAAAAAAGATAGTTTATTTCTATATAATTTATCTTATTACATTTAAAATATTAAGAAAAGAAGTGGAAAAAATATTTAACTTTTATAAAGAACATAATATCTATTTCAATAAGTAAAAAGATAAACAAAACTTAGAGAATTGGTTAAAAAATTATGAATCAAAAATTAACAAATCTCTGCGTATTAAAAAGTGTATAATATATCACAAATATCACAAAAATGCTCTGCTCCTTTTCTATTAAATAATTCTATCAAATTTAAAAAGAAGTATAATTATTTTTCTCTAAAGTTGAATATAAAGATGAAAATAATTTAAAATCTTCATTTATGCTTTTAAGGTATGCGGATTTTCTTTTGTACCATCTCCGACTACAATCTGCGTACTCGACCTTAGATAAGCGACAGGGCGAACGGCATAAGCACTGCTGGCATCGCTGTAGTCCACCCGCCCGAGAGAACTCACATAGAACACACGGTCAGCAAGCGACGAATAAGGGACAGGTGTTATGGTCCATTGATAATTACTACTATCATATAACCAATCGTTTCCTTTACAATCTGGACTACTTCCATACCAGTTATACATTGTTTTTCCTAAACATTCACTTCTTACACTTCCTCCGACTGCATATCCATAGTCAGATGGGTACATGAGACCTATATAGTCATCCCAGGTTGTTGTTCTTTCTACATCATCATTGCACCAACTTCCTCCACTACTTGCACATTGTTCTTTTCCATTATGATTACTTCTCTCGGCTTTGTATGTTGCATTAGCTAACCACTCTGAGTTATTATATGTTGCAAATGTCCCTGTATTCCATCGTACTTTCGCTAACCTGTCTTTAACACTTGAGGTTAGTCCCGTACTACTAAAATCACAGGCTTTCTGAATATTTCCTGAACTACTGTAGCATTGTCCACTTGTCTTGCTCCAATATGCTCCTGTGTTTAAGGTAGTCATTATATCTGCTTGACTCCATTCATTTACTCCAAAGCCATTGTTTACTCCATCCGCTGATGAGTCCCAACTCCAATTTCTTATGCTATCAGCTCTGATTATCTTTACTAAACTTTGCCCTGAACTTGCACTTCCATCTTCATTTATAACAGTCACATTATTCATGACTCCGATGATTCTCCATAAGATTGGTTTCCCTGATGAATCTCTATCTCCTATATCTATGTAATTTTTTGGACTTGCTCCTATATATCTTAAATTTTTCTCACTTGTATCGTCATAGGCTAAGGTTGTTGTATCTTCTTCTGCTAAATTTTCTATATACTCTTTTAGATTATACATTTTAGAAAAATATAATGTACATTTTGTTTTGGTTTCACTTAAATTTACTACTAAAGGTGCCCACTTGTCACTATTCCATTCCACACTTGCTCCATTACTACATTCAGCATAATCAAATACAAGTCCATCTGGATTGTCTTTTTTTGGCATAGTGCTTAACTGTTCATCTCCATTATAAAATGCAAAGAAAACATCTCCACTACCTTCATATTGTACCGTCCCTTCCATTATTTTGAAACTGACACTTTCTTGGTAGTGGGCATAACTTCTATTTAATAAATACCCCCCCCCCAGACACTATTATTGCACCTAGGGCTACCGCAAAAGTCATAAGTTTCTTTTTATTATTTTTTTCTTTAAATTTGTCTATTCTCATGACTTTCCTCTC
>CANRKL010000021.1 GCA_947631205.1 uncultured Bacilli bacterium
TGAAGAAGCCAAATATGACATCATGATAGAATTAAAATATATCAAGAAAAGTGAATATAGTGAAAAAATATTAAATAACAAAATAGAAGAGGGAAAAAGACAGATAGAAGAATATAGTAAAGACAAGAGTTTAAAAAGTCCATTAAAAAAATATGTCGTAGTATTCTCAGGATACGAATGTAAGAAAATTGTGGAAGTGTAACAGTTGCTATGCTTCTTTTAAATTGCAAATAACTTGCAACAATGGCTATAATTTACTTCTAAAAGTATACATGATATAATGTAAAAGAGGAGTAAATGTTTATGAAAAACGCAGTTAAAAGAGCAATTATAGTAGCTTTAGGATTATTTTTACAATTTGGTTTTGCCATTATTATTCGTTTATTTTTTTATAAATATTTAGGAATAATCACTTTATTTTACAGCTTAATTAGTATTTTAATTGTATTAGGTATAATAAAAGACAGCACCCGTCTTTCTAATGATTTACCTTGGATTATTTTAATTTTAATTTTCCCTATATTTGGAACAATTTTATTAATTACATTAAGTAAAAATTATTCTAAAAATAAATTGTTAAGAAATATTGTTAAATATGAAAACGAATATAAAAAAGTACTTATTCAAGACCCAGAACTTGCAAATGAAATAAAAGAAAAAAAATTAGATAACATCCAGTACTTAATTAATCGAACACCCCATTATGTTAGCACAAACAATCAAATTACTTACTATGATTTTGGAGAAAAATTTTATCCTGAATTATTAAAAGAATTAAAAAATGCTAAGGACTTTATTTTTATGGAATATTTCATAATTAATGAAGGCAAAATGTGGAATAGTATACTTGATATTTTAAAAGAAAAAGCCTCTTCTAACGTAGATGTAAGAATTATGTATGATGATATGGGAACTCTTGCTTTACTATCAACAAATTATGCCAATCAATTAAAAAGCTTTGGAATTAAATGTATTTCCTTCAATAAATTAAGTCCTTTTAGAGGCATTTTTATGAACAACCGTGACCATAGAAAAATGACTATAATAGATGGTAAAGTAGCTTTCTCTGGAGGAGTAAATCTAAGCGATGAATACATAAATATTAACAGTCGATTTGGTATTTGGAAAGATAATGCGATAAAAATTACTGGAGATGCCATTTGGAATATGACAGTTATGTTTTTAACTTTATGGAATGCCAATAATAATGAAGATAAAGATATTACAAAATTTAAATATTCTTTACAAGATACCATAAAAAAAGATGGCTATGTAATTCCCTATGGAGTTGCTCCACTTCATAAAGACTTAATTGGCGAAGATGTTTATATTAATATGATTAATAGTGCCAAAAAATATCTTTACATCATGACTCCCTATCTTATTATTGATAGTGACATGGTTAATGCCCTTTGTAGAGCTTCTAAAAGAGGAGTAGATGTCCGAATAATAGTCCCAGGTATTCCAGATAAGAAAATTGTCTATACCCAAACAACTTCTTTCTTTAAAGTTCTTCATGATAATGGAGTACATATCTATAAATACACTAAGGGATTTGTTCATTCTAAAGTCTTTTTATCTGATGATATAAGAGCTATTGTTGGAACAATTAATATGGATTATCGAAGCTTATATTTACATTTTGAAAATGGTATTTACATGGAAAAAGTAAGTACTATAAAAGATATATATAATGATTTTTTAAATACATTTAAAGATAGTAAAAAATTAAATGATGAAGATGTCAAAACGGGATTTATAAAATCTATTTGGCAAGCTATTTTAAGATTATTTGCTCCAATGTTCTAAAATTAAATTAGTTTTAAAAATTCTTTTGGGCTATTCAGTTTTCTATAATTAATATCTGAAAAAGATACATCCAAAAAAGTTTTCCTCTTATATCTATTTTTTAATTGAATTTCTTAAAATTAAATGATAGAATACATATTAAGAACGAAGAAAATGGCTCAAGTAGTCTATATTATCCTAAATAAGAGAGAATATTGATAGCTGAAAAATATTTATAGGCAATGATATAAATGAATTTCACCATTGGAGTTTGTAAGTACTTCGTGCTTTAAACGAAAAAGATGCTATTCTCCTAGAATTTGGGTGGTACCGCGGCTTTTTAAGTCGTCCCAAAGTTAGGAGTTTTTTATTGGAGGGAAAGAATAATGCAAGAAAAAATTAATGAATTATTAAAAAATGTTGAAAAAGAATTAGCGACTGTTACTAAAGAAGCTGACATCTTAAATATTAAGTCAAAATATGTTGGCAAAAAAAGTGAATTTAATAATCTTTTAAGTTCACTAAAAGATATGAGTAATGAAGACAAAAAAATCTATGGACCTCTTTTAAATGCCAAGAAAAAAGAATTAGAACAACTTTTTAGCGACAAACTTTCTAATTTAAATAACACAGCCAATTTAGATTTTGATGAAACATTACCTGTAAAAATAACAACTGGTTCACTTCATCCTGTAACAATTGTGGCTAAAGAAGTTACTGATGTTTTAAAAAGAATGGGCTTTACAGTTTTATCCGGTGTTGAAATGGAAGATGATTATCACAATTTTGAAGCATTAAACATTCCAAAAGACCACCCTGCAAGAGATATGCAAGATACCTATTACCTAGATAACGGCTTATTACTTAGAACCCAAACAAGTGGAGACCAAGTTCATGCCATGGAAAAATATCAGGCTCCTCTAAAAATATGTTCTCCAGGTCGTGTATTTAGAAATGAAGACATTGACGCATCTCACGAAAATACTTTCTTTCAAATAGAAGGCATGGTTATTGATGAAAATGTTAAAATTGAAAATATGTTCAGTGTCATGAAGTCAGTTTTAGAAGAAGTCTTTAAACAAGATGTTAAAATTAGAGTAAGACCAGGCTTTTTCCCATTTACAGAACCTAGTTTTGAAATGGATATGAGTTGCCTAATATGTGGTGGAAAAGGTTGCCCAACTTGTAAAAACTCTGGCTGGATTGAACTAATCCCTGGTGGCATGGTACATCCCAATGTCTTAAAAATGAGTGGCATAGACCCTCAAAAATATACAGGATTTGCTTTTGGTATTGGTCTTACAAGACTAGCCATGATGAAATATAAAATAAGTGACATTCGCTACTTAAATAGTGGTGACATAAGATTTTTAGAAAATTTTGAAATAGAATAGGAGTTGAGATTAATGTTAATTTCTTGTAATAGATTAAAAAAATATATTAAAAACAGTGAAGATATTGATTTTGAAAAAGTATGGCAAACATTTACCATGAAAACAGCTGAAGTAGAAAATGTAACATTAAAAGGTTATGATAACAAAGATGTTGTAACAGCTAAAATAGTAGAATGTAAGCCCCATCCTGAAAGTAAAAAATTATCTTTACTAAAAGTAAGCGATGGCGAAAAAGAATACGATATTGTCTGTGGAGCGCCCAATGTTAGAGTAGGATTAATTGGGGCTTTAGTAAGAGTTGGTGGCATGGTTAGTGGCATGGAAATAAAAGAAAGAAGGCTTGCCGGATATTTATCATGTGGTATGATGTGTGCTTGGGACGAACTAGGAATTGGTGATGACCACAGTGGTATCTTAGAATTAAATGAAGATACACCTCTTGGTGTAGAACTAAGCGATTTATATCCTATAAAAGATATAATTGTCGAGATTGATAATAAATCCTTAACTAATCGTCCTGATTTATGGGGACATTATGGAATTGCTAGAGAAATATGTGCCATAACTAATCATGAATTGAATGAGTTACCTATTTTAGAAGTTGAAAATAATTTAGAAGACCTTGATATTAAAATAGAAGAACCTAAACTATGTCGAAGATACTGCGGAATAAAAGTTAAAAATTTAAAAAACAATCAAACACCAATTGATATGCAAATATTTTTAAATTATGTTGGAATGCGTTCTATAAACTTATTTGTTGACTTAACTAACTTTTTAATGCTTGAACTTGGCCAACCAATGCACGCTTTTGATGAAAGAGTAGTAAAAAATATTCAAGTTCGCTTAGCTAAAGAAAATGATACCTATAAAACACTTGACCAAACAGAAAGAACTTTAAAAAAAGATACCTTGATGATTACAAATGGTCAAAATTACTTTGGTATTGCCGGAGTTATGGGTGGCTTAGATAGTGAAATATTAGATGACACTGATAGCATATTTATTGAAAGTGCTAATTTTAATGCTGGTTCTATTAGAAAAACCGCTATTGCTCTAGGTCTTAGAACAGAAGCCAGTGCTCGTTATGAAAAAAGCTTAGACCCTAATATGTGTGATTTAGCAATCAAAAGATTACTATACCTATTAAAAAAAGAAAATCCTAATATGACTCTTGCCTCTAATTTAACAGACATCTATCCAGAACCAATAGTTGAAAAAGAAGTAATATTAAAAAAAGAAACAATCAAACGTTATACCAATATCTCTTTCAGCGATACTATCGTTAAAAATATCTTAGAACCATTAGGCTTCAAAGTTTCAGTTAAAAGTGATGCCTATCATATAACAGTTCCTACTTACCGAGCAACCAAAGACATTAGCCTTGACGCTGATATTATTGAAGAATTAGTAAGAATTTATGGATTTGATAAACTAAAAGAAGAACCATTACAAGGTACAATAACTCCTAATGTATTTGAAAACATTTGGGATAACGAATATCACGTTAAAAGATACTTAGCTAATGCTTTTAACCTTCATGAAATTCATTCATATATCTGGTATGAAACTGATTTATTAAATAAATTAGGAATTATTAAAGAAAACGTTAAACTCTTATCAAGTTCTAAAAATAATATCCTAAGAGATGACTTATCCTTAAGTCTCTTACCTATAGTTAAAAACAACTTAAAAAATTATCCTCAAGTAGATATTATGGAAATAGGAACTATTATTAAAGATAATCAAAATGAAAAACATTTAAGCATTATTAAAGCTTGTGATGAAGATACGATATTTAAAACATATCAAGAAGCTAAAAGAATAGTTATAACCTTATTTAAAGTTATGAAAAACATTCAAGTTAAATTTATTAAAGGCACCTTTCCATCTTACTATGACCCAAACAAAAGTCAAAAAATAATGGTGGGAAACAAAGAAGTAGGAGAATTAAAAATCTTTTCTTCTAAATGCAATCAATATATTGGAAAGAAAAAAATAGCTGTTGCCATTGATATTAATTTTATGGAATATTTAAATATTAAAAAACAAAATAAAGTAATTAAAGAAATAAGCAAATATCCAGTTGTTAGTTTAGATTACACCATATCTACTAATTTAAATACTTTATACGAAGATATTGAAAAAATATTACATGGATTTACCAATTCCTACATCAAAGAATTATCATTTATAGATGTATTTACAAAAGGGGAAAATAAAAATTATACTATAAGATACATTGTTGGTAGTGATTCAAAAACACTAACTAGTGAAGAATTAGAAAAATTTAAAAATAAATTCATTAAATATATTGAAAAAAATGATTTAAAAATTGTATCTTAGAATATTGGATTTTTAAAGACATTATGATAATATTGTCTAAAGAAAAAGAGAGGTGAAGTATAATGTCAACTTATGTTTTTGGTCATCGTAATCCTGATACTGATAGTGTATGTGCATCAATCAGTCTATCATATTTAAAAAATGCGTTAGGAAATAAAACAGTCCCTAAAGTTTTAGGCCACATCAATAAAGAAACAAAATTTGTTTTAAAATATTTTAATACCAAAGAACCCGAATACTTAAACAACGTTAAAATCCAACTAAGAAATGTCTTCTATAATAAAGGAGCTATGGTTTTAGATACCATGTCAATTAAAGAAGTAATGGATTACTTATTAGAAAAAAAACTAACAGCCGTTCCTGTTGTCGATGAAAGAAAAAGACTAGTAAGCCTAATTACTTTAAAAGAAATAGCTATGTTATTCTTTCATGATTCTAAAAATACTTTAAATACATGTTATGATAAATTATTAGAATCTCTAGGTGGAAAAGAAATAACCAGATTCCAAGAAGAATTTGATGGTCAACTTCTAGCGGGTAGTTATCAAAGTCAAACATTTATTGAAAATGTAACCTTAACTAATAAAGACATCCTAATAATTGGTGACCGTCATAAAGTTATTGAATATGTTCTAAAAGAAAAAATAGCTTTATTAGTCTTAACTAATAACTTCAAATTAGATGATGAGCTTTTAAAGTTAGCTAAAGAAAATCATGTCAGTGTCATAAGTAGTCCAATGGATACTTATAATACTTGCAATGCTATTGCCTTAAGTAACTATGTCAAAACAATATTACTAAATCAAAATCCCACTGTTGCCTATGAAACTGACTATTTAACCGAATTTATTGAAATGGCTCATAAATTAGGTTTCTCTAATTATCCTGTTTTAAATAAAAAAGGCGAATGCCAAGGTTTAATCAAAGTAACTGAGACAGGTAAATATGAAAAAGTATCAGTAATCTTAGTTGACCATAACGAACTATCTCAAAGTGTTCCAGGAATCGAAGAAGCAAACATCGTAGAAATAATTGACCATCATAATCTTGGAGCTATCGGAACCTCTGTTCCTATCAACTTTAGAAGTATGCCAGTTGGTTCAACTTGTACTATAATCTACTACTTATTTTTAGAAAATAATATCGAAATACCTTCTCATATCGCCGGAATTATGTTATCCGGAATTCTATCCGATACTCTAATATTCCAAAGTCCTACAACTACCTTAAAAGACCAAGAAGCAGGATACGCCTTAGCTAAAATAGCCGGACTTGATTTAAATGCCTATGGTTATGAAATGTTAAAATCTGGAAGTTCCATAAAAGGAATGGAATTAGAAGATGTTATCTACCAAGACTTTAAATCATACAAAATAGGTTCAGCTACTTTAGGAATTAGTCAAATAATAACTATGGATTTTGATTCAATAAAAAAACAACTAAATGACTATATAAATAAATTAGATGAAATAGCTAAAGGAGAATTTGAAGTAGTAACCCTTTTCATAACTAATATTGTCAAAAATGGTTCATATATCCTTTATAATCATCGTTCTGAAGATATAATCAAAGATAGCTTTGATTTAGAACAAATAGAAGAAGGAATTTTCATTGAAAATCTAATTTCTCGAAAAAAACAAATGCTTCCTAAAATAATTGAAGCTTTAGAAAAAGTTGTATAAATTCTTTATTTTGAAGAATTTTTTTTCTATATCAGCTATAATAATAAAAGAAAGTTGGTGAAATATGTTAGCATTAATAACCGGAGCCTCATCTGGAATGGGCAAAGATATGGCCAAATATTTAAGTAGTCTGGGTTGGGATTTAATATTAGTAGCAAGAAGAAAAGAAAGATTAGAAAAACTAAAGGAAGAATTACAAACAAAAGTAGATGTCATTGTTATGGATTTAATAGACACTAAAAATGTCTATGCTTTATATGAAAAAGTTAAAAATAAAAATATTGACCTATTAATCAATAATGCCGGCTTTGGCTTATTTGGTAAATTTACCGAAACTAATTTAGATAGAGAATTAGAAATGATTGATTTAAACATAAAAACATATCACATCTTAACTAAATTATTTCTTAAAGATTTTTACAAAAGAGATTATGGTTATATATTAAATGTTTGTAGCAGTGCAGGCTTTTTAGTTGGACCTAATCTAGCTACTTACTACGCTACCAAAAACTACATAACTAAACTAACACTTGCTATATATGAAGAACTAAGACATCAAAAAAGTCACGTTGTAATATCAGCTTTATGTCCCGGTCCTGTCAATACCGAATTTACCAAAGTTGCCCAAGGACGATTTACCATCAAAGGATTAGATAGCGAATATGTAAGTAAATATGGAATCAATAAACTATTTCAGAAAAAATTAATAATAGTCCCAGGAATAGCTATGAAACTAGGCTTATTCTTTTCTAGATTTGCCCCGTATAAACTATTACTTAGAATTAGTTATAACATCCAGTATCGTAAAGTAAATGTAAACAAAAGCGATAAATTATAAAAAAATATAAAAAATATGTTAAGATGAAGATGTAAGGAGGGATTTAAATGTCTCAAAAAGCAAGATTGCAAAAAGAAAAAGAAAAACTTATGAAAAGAAAAGAATTACAAAATGAAATGGGAGTATATATTGGTTATAAACAAAGTAGTAATGTTGAATCTGAAAAAAATAAGTTAATAGAAGCTTTTAATAATTCTAGCGATTATGAAGAAAAAAAAGAAATACTATCACAACTTGAAATGATAAGTGGAACTAAATTAATTGATTTAAGAATGGATTTAGAAGCTATAAAAGGCAAAAGTCGTTAGAAAATAAGACTTAGTATGTAAAAAATATTAAGTCTTTTAAAATTTAATATTAACTAACATAATCCAAAATAATAATAAAAGAATATATGTTATATTAATATAAAAAAATAATCGAAGTTTTAACTTACATATAGCTAAAAAAGGTGGTCAAAACTATCTTTTTTTTGTATAATGTTTTAGAGGAAGTGAAAAAAAATGAAAGTTTTAAGTGTTAATGCTGGTAGTTCATCATTAAAGTTTTCAGCTTTTGAAATGCCAGAAGAAAAATTATTAATAAATGGATATTTTGAAAGAATAGGATTAGATAATAGTTTTTATACTATTAAAGTAAATGGAAATAAAATAAAAAAAGAAGTAGAATTACCTAATCACAATGTTGCTTTTGAGTATTTAGTAAAAGAATTAATTGACCAAAAAATCGTTAATGATTTAAGTGAGATTAAGGGGGTTGCCCACCGTTCAGTTCAAGGAGGAGATATTTCATCTAGTGTCATTGCAAGTGAAGATGTTATAAACACTATTTCTTTAAATGCTCCCTTAGCGCCCTTACATAATCCCGCAAGTATTGTAGGGATAACCTCAGCTAAAGAAGTTATTCCAAATGCTACTCATATTGTAGTATTTGATACATCATTCCATACAACTATTCCTGATTACAATTATTTGTATCCAGTTCCTAAAAAATGGTATCATGAACATAAAGTCCGCCGTTATGGTTTTCATGGAACAAGTTATCGTTATATTACCAAGAAAATGCAAGAACTATTAGGCAAAGAAGATGTTAATTTAATTGTTTGCCATATTGGTAATGGAGCTAGTATCAGTGCTATAAAAGATGGTAAATGTTTAAATACATCAATGGGCTTTACACCAGTTTCTGGAATTATGATGAGTAGTCGTTGTGGAGAAATTGACCCATCAATCATTACCTATATGTTAAAAGAAGGATTAAGTGCTGAAGAAATTGATAATACTTTAAATAAAGAGAGTGGTCTTTTAGCTATCAGTGGTTATAGCGATTCAAGAGATATTGAAGATGGCATAGCTAATGGTAATGAAGATTGCTTACTTGCCCAAAAAATGTTTGTTAGAAGAATTGTAAATTATATAGTAAATTACTATGTTGAATTAAAAACTTGTGATGCCATCGTCTTTACTGCGGGAATTGGCGAAAATTCAAGAGGAACAAGAAAAGATATTATGGATGAGTTAAGCGTTTTAGGTATAACTTTAGATGAAGAAGAAAATAATAAGATAGCTAGTTATTTAGAAAAAAATGAAGGTATTATATCTAAGAGTGATAGTAAAGTTCCTGTTTATGTCGTCCCAACTAATGAAGAAGTAATGATGGCAAGAGATGTTTATAGTTTCATTAAATAAATATAGAAAGAGGTGGTACTTCTGATGGGTGATATCGAAAAAAAAATCTTAAAAAAAATAAAACAATATGAAACAATTATAATAGCTCGTCATATTGGACCTGACCCTGATGCTATATGTAGCCAAATAGCTCTAAGAGATGCCATCAAAGACCAATATCCTAAAAAAAATGTTTATGCCGTTGGCAGTGGTGTTGGAAAATTTAGAAAATATGGTAACTTAGATAAAATTGATAATGAAAAAATTAGTAATGCTTTATTAATAACTTTAGATGTTCCTAATTTTTACCGTGTAGATGGTATAGAAAATTTAAAATTTAAAGAAGTAATAAAAATTGACCATCACCCCTTTGAAGAAAGTTTTAATGGCCTTGAATGGATAGATGATAGTGCATGTAGTACTTGTCAAATGGTTGCTTTAATGCTTCTTAAAAGTAATTATAAAATATCTTGTGATGTTGCAAGTAATCTCTTTATTGGAATAGTTTCTGATAGCGATAGATTCTTACTATCCTATACAACATTAAATACTTTTAAAATAGTAACATCTTTAATAGAAAGAACCCAAATTAATTTTTCTTCATTATATGAGAAATTATATGAAAGACCATTAGATGAAATTCGTTTTTTAGGTTATATAGCTACTAATTTAATTGTTACAGAAAATGGCTTTGCCTACATTATTATTGATTCTAAAACAATTGATGATTATCATGTTGATACAGCAACTGCCTCTAATATGATAAATGATTTTAACTACATAAAAAATGTTTACGTTTGGACATTTGTTACTTATGATGAAAAAAATAATATTTATAAAGTAAATATCAGAAGTAAAGGTCCCGTTATCAATGGTGTAGCTAGTAAATATCATGGTGGTGGTCATAAATTTGCCAGTGGAGTTAGGACTTCCGATTATAATGATATTGAAAATTTATTAAAAGATTTAGATAATGAATGTAAAAATTTTAAAGATAAGTAAAAAAAGCTTATCTTTTTTAAAAACTTTTAACTAAAGTAACTTAGTTGTAACTTTAATAATATATAATATAGCATAAGAAAGAGGGATAATATGGAAATACTTAGAGTAGAAAATTTAGTAAAGACTTATGGTAAAGGGGCAACTTTAGTTAAAGCCTTAGATAATGTTTCCCTTACAGTTTCTAAGGGCGAGTTTGTAGCTATTGTTGGAAAAAGTGGAAGTGGCAAGTCAACTCTTTTGCATTTAATTGGTGGAGTAGATAGACCAACTAGTGGTAAAGTTTTTATTGATGGGAAAAATATATATGATTTTGATGATGATAAATTAGCTATATTTAGAAGAAGACAAATAGGTCTAATCTATCAATTTTATAATTTAATACCTATTTTAAATGTTGAGGAAAATATAACTTTACCTTTATCACTAGATAATATAGAAGTAAATAATGAAACTCTAAATGATTTATTAAAACTTTTAGGTTTACAAAATAGAAAGAATCATTTACCCAATGAATTATCAGGAGGAGAACAACAAAGAACAAGTATTGGGAGAGCTTTAATTACCAATCCAGCTTTAATATTAGCAGATGAACCAACAGGAAATTTAGATTCTAAAGCAAGTGATGAAATAGTTTCCTTATTAAGAAAAACCAATAAAGAATTAAATCAAACCATCATTATGATTACTCATAACTTAGAAATAGCTAAATGTGCTGATAGAATTATTAAAATTGAAGATGGGAAAATTATTTCGGAGGGATAGTTATGAATTTGTTAAATAAGCTAACGATTAAAAATTTAAAATTAAATAAGAAAAGAACAATTGTAACTATTATTGGAATAATATTATCTGTTTCTCTTATAACAGCAGTCGCGTCTGTTTATACTAGTGGAATAAAGTCTTTAATTAATTATGAAACTTACCAAAAAGGTAATTTTCATGTTGCATATTATGATGTAGCCTCTAAAGATTTAGATATCTTTAAAAATAATCGGGAAATTCAAAATATTTATTTAACTAAGAATATTGGATATGCTAAAATTGATTCTAAAAATGAAGATAAACCTTATGCTTATGTAAAATCTTTTAGTAAAGATGCCCTAAAAAATTTATCAATAAAGTTAGTTAATGGAAGATTACCAGAGAATGATAGTGAAATAGTTATTCCAACTCATTTAAAAACAAATGGAAGACTAGAATTACATATAGGGGATATTATTACTTTAGATATTGGTAAAAGAATTAATTTAGAAGATAATGTGATTTTAGAACAAAATAATCCTTTTTTAAATAATGAAGATATTATTGATACAACTTCTAAAACTTATAAAATTGTGGGAATTATTGAAAGACCAGCCTCAAATATTGAAGAATATTCAGCACCTGGCTATACGTTTATTACTTTTTTTGATGATAAAGAAGTAAGTGATAAAGTTGATGTTTTTGCTAGATATACTAAAGATGGAGTTAAAAAATCTTATGAGTTAACTGCTGGTATTTTAGGAGTTGATGAAGATTTATTTTTAAAATATAATGATGGAAGCGCAACAAATGATGAAATGATAAAATATCTTAATGAAGAAAGACCTAAGGAAAAGTATAATATTAATATAAATTCTTATTTGATTGATTTAGAGACTGACCCTTTAGGTTTAACTAGTGTTGGGAATATGGTTATAGTTGTAGGTATAGTTATAGGTATTATTATATTTACCTCAGTATTTTGTATAAAAAATAGTTTTGATATTTCAATTACAGAAAAAATTAAACAGTATGGGATGCTAAGAAGTGTAGGAGCAACTAAAAAGCAAATTAAAAGAAATGTTTTTTATGAGGCAACAATTTTGGGCATTATTGGGATACCTTTAGGAATATTATGTGGTCTTTTAGCCTCATATATTTTACTTATAGTAAGTAATTACTTTTTAAACTCTAGTTTGGCTATTGGTTTTAATTTAAAATTTTCTTTTTCTTTAAGTGCTATTATTTTAGCCATAATTTTAGGAATCATAACTATTTATTTATCAGCTCTTAAAAGTGCTAAAAGGGCCTCAAAGATATCACCAATTGACTCCATTAGAAATAGTGCAAATCTAAAAATTAATGCTAAAAAAATTAAAGCTCCAAAATTTATTAAAAAACTATTTGGAATGGGTGGAGAAATATCTTATAAAAATTTAAAAAGAAATAAGAAAAAATATCGGACAACAGTTATTTCTATAGTAGTATCAGTGTTTGTTTTTATAGCTTTATCAAGTTTTATGAATATGACTTTTGATGCAGTAGATAATGAATTAAAAATATCGGAATATAATATATCTTTGACTACCTCAGAAGTAAATGATGAAAATATTAGTAAATATCTTGAAACAACTAAATTAGATAATATAGAAAATTTTACTATATTAAGAAATATTGGCTTTAACTATAATGATAATAAAGTAAATCCTGAATATATAGAGTTTCTTCATTTAAATAATCCCAATTCAGAAGAATACCTAAATATTTATGCAGTTGGAGAAGAACAATATAGAAAATATATTAAAGAGTTAGGTTTAGATTATGAAGAAATAAAAGATAAAGGTATTTTAATGGATTATTTAACTGTTGGATATCAACAAAAAGATTCTAAAAATAGTAAAGCTAAAATGATTTATAAATCATTAAGATATACTAATTTTAAACCAGGAGATGTCTTAAAAGGTACTCTAAATGATGATAGTAATTATGAAATTGAAATAGGTTATATTACCGATAAAAAGCCTTTTGGACTTAATACTTATTATGATACATATTTAATAATAAGTGAAGAAGTTTATAATAAAATTAATGATAATGCTAAAGGAAAGAGAATGGAAATATACTATAAATCTAGTGACGCTAATAAGTTACAAGATGATATTGATGAATTATTGAAAAATGAAAATTATAGTATTAATAATATGGAAGAAAGTGTAGCAATGATGAATAATTTATTTACTTTAATTGGTATATTCTTATATGGGTTTATCATAGTTATATCTTTAATAGGCATAACTAATATATTTAATACTATAACAACTAATATGGAATTAAGAAGACAAGAATTTGCAATGCTAAAATCAGTAGGAATGACAACCAAAGAATTTAATAAAATGATTAGATTAGAAACATTTTTTATGGGTATGAAAGCTTTGTTCTTTGGTCTTCCAATTGGCATATTATTATCTTTAATTATTTATCATTTCTTAGCAGAAGATGCAGGTATGAATTATAAATTACCTTTATTAGCTATTATTATAGCTGTGTTAGTAGTATTTATTTTAATATCTTTAATAATGAAATATTCAATGAATAAGATAAATAAACAAAATACTATAGAGACAATTAGAAATGAAAATATTTAATTAGGGGAGGTAAAAGCCTCTCTTAAATGCTATAATTTAGTTAGAAAGGAACTTATTTATTATGAATATTTTATTAGTAGAAGATAATATATCAATTATTAAAGGACTACTTTATTCATTTTCTAAAAATAATCTTAATTTAATATCTAAAACTAATATTAAAGATGCTAAAGAATATTTAAATAATAATCATGTTGATTTAATAATTTTAGATATAACCCTGCCTGATGGTAATGGTTTTTACTTATATAAAGATTTTATTAAAAAACTTCATATTCCAACCATCTTTTTGACAGCTAAAGATGATGAAGATGGGATAGTTAAAGCCTTAGAAGAAGGAGCAGAAGATTATATAACTAAACCTTTTGGAACTAAAGAATTATTAGCGAGAGTAAATAAAGTATTACTAAGGTCTAAAAAAAGAGAAAAAATTAAAATTAAAGATATAACTTTTGATTTAGATAAAGTAATTTTATATAAAAATAATCAAAAAATAGATTTAACACCATTAGAATTAAAACTAGTAAACTTCCTTTTTAATAATCTTGGTAAAGTAGTAAATAGAGTAACTATCTTAGATAAAATATGGGAATGGACAGGAAACTATGTTGATGACCATACAATTACTGTTTATTTTAAAAGAATTAGAGAAAAAATAAAGACTGATATTATTAAAACAGTTAAAGGAATAGGGTATATAATAGATGAAGAATAAAATTATTTTAAAAAAATATTTGTTTAATACATTAATATTAACTTTAGTAATTATTATAGTATTTTTAATATTAAATATATATGAATATCATGAATATACTAAAAACTTTAATAACAAAATAAACAGTATAGTAAATGTAGTAGAAAGTAAATATCCCAATCTAACAGAAAGTGAAATTATTGAAATATTAAATAAAGAAGATGATGGGAAAGAAACATTAAAAAAATATGGAATAAATTTAAATGATAAATCTATTGTTATTAAAAATGATATTAAAAAAAATCAATTTATAATTATAAATATAATTTTTTTAATTATCAGCATAACCATCTTAATAAGTTTATTTTTAAACTACATCAAGAAAAAAGAATCATCACTTTTAGAAATAACTAACTATCTAAAAGAATTAAATAACAAAAATTATTATTTACAAATTGATTCCAATACCGAAGATGAACTATCTCTTTTAAAAAATGAAATATATAAGATAACTGTAATGTTAAAAGAAGATTCAATAAACTCCAAACAAGATAAAATTAATTTAAAAAAATCATTAGAAGACATCTCTCATCAATTAAAAACTCCCTTAACTAGTATTTTAATTATGTTAGATAATTTAATTGATAATCCCGATATGGATAAAAGTCTCAAATCTTCTTTTATAAGTGATATTAAAAGAAATGTTTTAAAAATTCATCTATTTATAGAAGATATATTAAAATTATCAAAATTTGATTCTAATACTATTTCATTTAATAAAGAAACTAGATTAATTAAAGATATTATTAATGAATCTTTTTACAATGTTTGTCCCTTAAGTGATTTAAAAAATATTAAAATAAATATTAAAGGAGATGAAAAAATAACAATTAATTGTGATTTTAAATGGCAAGTAGAAGCCTTAACTAATATTCTTAAAAATTCTTTAGAGTATTCTAAACCCAATAGTCAAATAGATATTTCATATACTAAAAATAATGTTTATAGTGAAATTATAATAAAAGATTATGGAATGGGAATTAAAAAAGAAGATATGCCTAATCTCTTTAAAAGATTTTATAAATGTCAAAATTCTTCTTCTGATAGTATAGGAATAGGTCTTTCTTTAGCTAAAATGATAGTCGAAAAAGATAATGGAAAAATAAGTGTTGAATCTAATAAGAAAGGAACTAAGTTTACTATTAAGTATTTTTCTTTATAATATTACAAAATTGTAAGATTAGAAACAAAAATACCCATGATATAATAAGAAAAAAGGAAGATATAATATGTATAAAATTATGATAGTAGAAGATGATGAAGCCATTTGTGAAGAATTAAAAAATCTCTTAGAAAGTAATAATTATGAAGTTGTTATTTTAAAAAATTTTGCCGACGCTTGTAATGAAATACTTCTAAATTCTCCCCATTTAATTCTTTTAGATATTAATATCCCTTATATTAATGGCGAAATACTACTGCAAGATTTAAGAAAAAAAAGTGATATACCTGTTATTATGGTAACTAGTATCAATCATGAAAAAGATGAAGCCCTATCTATCTTATATGGTGCAGATGATTATATAACCAAACCATATAATCCCTATATTTTACTTTTACGAATTAAAGCTATTTTAAAAAGAACTACAAATAATTACCTTGAAATAACTTATAAAGAATTAAAATTTGATTTGCGAAAATATACTTTAAAAAAAGGTAATATCGAAATAATTTTAACTAAAAATGAAATGCTTATTTTTTCTTATTTAATTAGTCATCAAAATAAAATAGTTACAAGAGATGAACTTATGACCATTCTTTGGGATAATGCTTTATATATTAATGAAAATGCTTTGACTGTCAATATTAGTCGCCTAAGAGGCAAATTAAAAGAAATAGGCTATGATAACGTTATTATAACTAGAAAAGGATTAGGGTATATTTTAACATGAAATTTAGTGAATATTTAAAAGATAATATCTATAAAATTATTATTTATCTTATTTGTTATAGTATTAATTTATTAATATATTTAGCTTTTAAAGTACCTAAATCAGTCATAATATCTACTTTATTTACTGAAATAATTAGTTTAACACTTATTTTTTTAATTCCTTATTATCGAAAGAAAAAATTTTATAATGATTTACTTTTAAATATAAAAGCCTTAGATAAAAGTTATTTAGTATTAGAAACTTTAAATAAACCAGAATTTTATGAAGGAAAAATATTATATCAAGCTTTATATGATATTAATAAATCAATGAATGAAAATGTTAAAAAAATTGAAAAACACTTCTTAGATTTTAAAGAATATATTGAAATGTGGATTCATGAAGTTAAAATACCTCTAGCGACTTTAATTTTAATAAGTAACAATCATCGAGGCTTATTTGCCAAAAAAACCAAACGCGAATTAAAAAGACTAGAAAACTATGTTGATGAAGTCTTGTATTATGAAAGAAGTGAAAATGCTGAGAAAGATTATTTAATTAAAGAAGTAAATTTAAGTGAAGTTATTAAAAATGTAGGCTTAAAAAATATGGATGATTTATTAGAAAATAAAATAGATTTTTTAGTTAAAGATGTGAATTTTCATGTTTTAACTGATGGTAAATGGTTAGAATTTATTTTAGGGCAAATTATTAATAATAGTATAAAATATAAAAAAAATATTAAAAATTCTTATATAAAGATATATGGGGAAGAAAGTCTAAATAAAACCACACTTATTATTGAAGATAATGGAATAGGAATAAAAAAGCATGATTTAAATCAAGTATTTGATAAAACCTTTACAGGTGATAATGGAAGAGTAGTAAATAAATCTACAGGAATGGGCTTATTTATTGCCAAAAATATGTGTGAAAAATTAGGTCACAAAATACATATTGAATCAGTATATAATGAGTATACCAAAGTATTTATCACATTTGCAAAAAATGAATATTATGATGTTATTAAGTAATATTACAAAAATGTAAGATTAATATAACCTTAAAAAAACGACAAACAAAATAATTTATATTATTATTCTTTTTAGAAAGAAGGAAAAAATATGTCAAATATTTTAGAAGTAAAAAATATTGAAAAATACTATGGTAGTCATCAGTCTTTAACCAAAGCTATTGATGATATATCATTTAACGTGCAAAAAGGAGAATTTGTTTGCCTAATGGGCGCTAGTGGTTCTGGAAAAACAACCCTTTTAAATTGTATTTCAACAATTGATAGAGTAACATCAGGTCATATATTAGTTGATGGATTAGATGTTACTAAATTAAAAGGAAATGATTTAAATAAGTTTCGAAGAGAAGAACTAGGCTTTATCTTTCAAGACTTTAACTTACTTGATACTCTAACCGCTTATGAAAATATAGCTCTAGCTTTATCTATTCAAAACAAAAGCTTTAAAGAAATAGATGAAAAAGTTAAAAAAGTCGCCCAAGAATTAGATATTAAAGATGTTTTAAATAAATATCCCTATCAAATGAGTGGAGGAGAAAAACAAAGAGTAACATCTTCTAGGGCCATTATAACTGACCCAAAATTAATTTTAGCTGATGAACCAACAGGTGCCCTAGATTCTAAATCATCTAAAATGTTATTAGAAAAATTTAATTATTTAAATAAATTAGGTTCTACTATTTTAATGGTTAGTCATGACGCTTTTACAGCCAGTTATGCCAAACGAGTAATATTCATTAAAGATGGTAAAATATTTAAAGAAATTCACAAGGGAAACGATAGTCGCAAAATATTTTTTGATAAGATTATTGATGTAGTAACCTTACTTGGTGGTGATTTAAATGATGCTTTGTAAATTATCCATAAAAAATATTAAAAAAAGTATAAAAGACTATGCCATCTATTTTTTTACCCTTATTTTAGGAATCTCTATCTTTTATGTATTTAATGCTTTAGATAGTCAAGCTATCATGTTAAATGTCTCATCAAATACTAAAGAAATAATTAAATTAATGATGAATATTTTATCAGGTGTATCTGTTTTTGTTTCTTTTGTTTTAGGCTTTTTAATTATCTATGCTTCAAGATTTTTAATCAAAAGAAGAAGTAGGGAATTTGGAATTTATCTTACTTTAGGAATGAGCAAGAAAAAAGTATCATTAATTTTGTTTTTTGAAACATTATTTATTGGAATTTTATCACTCATTGTGGGACTTTTCTTAGGAATTCTTATCTCTCAAGTAATGAGCTTAATTGTAGCTAATATGTTTGAAGCTAATTTGACTAAATTTACTTTTGTTTTTTCATTTTCCTCATGCTTAAAAACTATTATTTATTTTAGTATTATGTATTTATTAGTTATGATATTTAATACCATAAGTGTTAGTAAATGCAAATTAATTGACTTATTAAATAAAGAGTTACAATTCACAGCCGAAATAAAATGAACTAGAAAAATGAAGAAATTCTAGTTTTTTTTAAATTGAAAAAAATAGT
>CANRKL010000022.1 GCA_947631205.1 uncultured Bacilli bacterium
GAAGATTTTATTTTCATTGTCGTTTGTTTCTTGAAGACGAACACAGTGAGACGGAAAGGAATGTTTAAAAAAATGAAAAAAAATCGTACAAAAATACTCAGGGTGATTATTACATTTATAATGGCTTTCAGTGTTACAAAAGTTGCTTTTGCTGCTGCAACTGTTAAAGTAACTCCTAGTTCTAGTGTAGTTTCACCTGGTGAAAAAATTTCGTTTTCTATAACGATTAATAATCCTGATACAAAAGTATCTGGAGCACAAGGAAAAATTGATGTAAGTAATAATATTACCTATTTTGATGCAACAAGAGATAATGACAAAATTACATCTCCAAATGGTGAGAATGCATTTGCAATTGCGGGTCCATCAAGTGGAGCAAAAGAAAGTCTAACAATCACTTATATATATACAGTTAAAAATGATGCGACTCCTGGTTCACAAATTAATTTTACAGTAAGTCAATTACATGGAACGACAGGAGATGGAAATGCTAATTCAATTGCTGACATTGAAGGTAAATCAGTAACAGCAACTGCAATAATTGTAGATAAATCATTACTAAAAAAAGCAATTGAAGATGCAAAAGCATTATTAAATAATGGTAAAAAATATACAGATGAATCATTAGCAACCTTAAATAAAGCAATCAATGAAGCTACAAAAACTTTAAATGATAATAGTGCTAATCAAGAAAAAATAAATGAAGAAACGGCAAATGTAACTAATGCAATGAAGACCTTAGAAGAAGTTACAACTGAATCTCATAATCCTAGTGAAGTAGATAAAACGTCATTAAAAAAAGCAATAGAAGACGCAAAAGCATTATTAAATAGCGATAAAGAGTATTCAGATGAATCAGTAGCAAACTTAAATAAAGTAATTGATGAAGCTACAAAAGTTTTAAATGATAATAATGCTAGTCAAGAAAAAGTAGATGAAGCAATAAAAAATGTAACTAATGCTATAAGTGCTTTAAAAGAAGTTATAAATGCACCAATTGAAAATAATAATTCAAATGAAAAAGATGATGTTCCAAAAACTGGAGATGTAAGCGTTATTGTTTGGCCTATTGCTTTATTAACTATATGTTCTGGAGTATCTTTAGTTGGAATATTATTACGTAAAAATCAATTAAAGAAAAATTAAATTTAGCGTGGAAAAAATTCCTCGCTATTTTCTGAGAGGGGAAGTTAATGAGAACACGTTCATCTTGTAAAAAAAAGCGTCGTATTAAATTAAAAAAGAATGTAAAATGTGCTTTGATATTTATTATTCTTGTATTTATTTTTGTTACTTCAACTATTAATTTAGTTTTACGTACAGAAAAAGATGTTCATTATGAAAATCCGGATGTTTTTTTACCACCTGTTAGTAACAACGAAGTTGTACATATGCTTGATTATATGGAAAAACTTTATAATCAAAATTCTGATATAGTTGGATATATCCACATTGAAGGGACAAATATTGATGGACCTGTTTTATATAAAGCTGAAGATGATTATTATCTTTCTCATGGCTTTGATAAACAAAATCATATTGAAGGTAGTTTTTTTGTAGATAAGTATAATTCTATAGAGCCAAGAGATGATAATTTAATTATTCATGGTCATAATATGAACAATGGTAGTATGTTCCATGATTTAGTGAAATACAAAGATAAGAATTTTTATCTTAATCATCAAACGATTCGTTTTGATTCTTTGTATGAAACGGCAGAATATGAAATAGTTGCGGCTTTTGTTTCACAAGTATATAACAAAAATGATAATGTTTTTAAATATTATAAAGAATATAATTTTGAAAATGAAGAAGAGTTTTTAAATTTTTGGAGCAATATTAAACAATTATCAATATATGATACAGGTGTCGATGCAAAATATGAAGATGAATTCATTACCCTTTCTACGTGCGAATATTCTAAAGAAGACGGCCGAATGGTTGTAATTGCAAGGAAAAAATAAAAATTGGAAGGTGAAAAATATGAAATTACAAAAGATAAAAAAAGCATGGTTTGGCTTATTGTGTGTTTTCTTATTAATCGTAACATTTTCTAAAGGTGCTTTTGCCAAAGAAAAAGTTTATGAATATAGTGATGGTGTAAGTGAATTTGATTATTCTCAAGTAAAAGATGAGAAAAGTGAGTCACAGAAAAATTATTCTAATCCGTCATTAACAGAAAGTCGTTTTAACAGTCTTCAACTTTCAGGGGTAGTTTTATCTAAAGATACAGCTAATAAACACTGGGAACGAAAGGATTTAAAAAATGACGGTTATGGGAGTGTAGTTTGGGATCCAGCTACTGCTACAATTACTATTGATAGTGTAAATTTTGGAGAATTTTTAAAAAGATATAATGATGCATTAAATAGAGCAAATAATATCCTTTATTTTGATGCTGTTGACCCTGATGATACAGTAACGATTAAATTAAAAGGACAAAATATTTATAAACCAATGATTGAAGAAGTGAAAAAGGCTTTAGCTGAGCACAATGAAAAATATCCTAATCAAGTAAGAGGCCCTGAATTTTTAGAAGAAACTGTTTCAATTCAAGCCAACTGTAATATTGTCATTGAAGCAATTGATAATGCTTCATTAGAATTACAAGCTTACGATATTTTTAGAGGAAATGAAAATTCCCGTCCAGCTATTAATGCTTCTTCTACCAGCGGAAAACGCGATGTTACAATTAAAGGCGGACATTTAAAACTTTCGGCTTACAAAGATTTTCAAACAATTTCTGCTCGGAATGTTGTTATTGAAAATAGTGTTGTTGAAGCTATCTCAAATGAAGGTAGGGGAATTGTTGCCGAAAAATCTTTAAATATTTCTGGTGATTCAAAGGTGACTGTGACGAGTAATAAAACGGCTATGCAAGGAGAAAATATTACTATTTTAAATGGAGTAGTAAAGGCTAGTAGTACAAGTGGTTATGGTATATATACGACAAATGGTAACATAGACATAAAAGATGGTCAGGTTAAAGCGATAAGTGCTGAAAAAATGCCTGCAATCCTTGCACGGGTAACAACAGTAGATAATAAAGAATTACCAAAAGTAAGCATTATTTTAGGAGATACTTTAAGTTCTTTAAATAACAAATTAGCTGTAACTAACTGGATTCAAAATGGGGAAAATTGGTATGCTGATAGCATTTTTGTTCCAAATGATGTGACGTTGCCAATAGAAAATACTGATTTATCACCAAATCAAATAGAAATTAAAAATTATCCTCAATTAGCATTAGATTCTTCAACTTCATCAGATTTAAATGTTGTAGAAGATAGCAAAATTGTGACTGGAAAAGGTTTATTAAATAATGACAATGCTAGTGTTGCTAAAACTGTTGATGAAGTTAGGAAATTATTTAAAGATGTAGATTCAGATTACAAAATTACAATAGAACATGCAGATGGAAGTGTAATGAATGCTGACGAATTAGTTGGTACAGGATGTGTTGTTGTTTTAAAAGATGGAGAAGAAATAATAGATTATAATATTATTGTTGTTATGGGGGATGTAACAGGTAATGGAATTATTGATACTGATGATGCTGTTAAAATTTTAGATACAATTGCTAAGCCAGATGAAAATAAGCTTGCAGGTGCTTACGAGTTGGCTGCCTGTGTAAAAGGAAAAGAAACATATAACACTGATGATGTTGTAAAAATACAAGATATTATTGTTAAAGCTATGAATTAATGGCAATTTAGTTTTCCTTTTTTAGCGTATTTAATAAAAAAATTCGTTGAACTTAAGCTTTAAAATATATTTATTTCTTAAAAATGAAAAAGTAAATTAAAGATTTATTACAATGCGAGAACAGAAATTTAAGAATGCATATTTTGCAATAACAAAAAAGACCCTAGGTGAACTAAGGTTACATTTGCAGTTTTTTTCCTGTTTTTACAAGAATCTAGGTTTTAAAGTTTTAGTGGGGATTAAATGTGAGAAAAAAACTCAATTTTTAAATGAAAAAATAAAATTGTGTTGTAATAAAATGGTAATCCTGCTGTTAAATCCTAATAATGTTTTAAATATTTATTAGAAAAAGACAAGTTTTAATAACAATTATTAAGGGCAAGAAAAGCCATTTTGTTACTTAATAAATTAAGAATGATTTGACTGTCAAGTTGTTCTTTTTTTGTTTCAAAGATAGTTAAATATAGTATACTTATATTGGAGTGGTAAAGATTGAAAAATATTTATGTCAAAAATATTTTAAAGGAATTAGAAAAGAATGGCTATGAGGCTTATTTAGTTGGTGGGGCAGTGCGCGACCATTTAATTGGGAAGAAGACAAATGATTATGATATAGCAACTAATGCTATACCAAGTGAATTATTAAATATTTTTGGGGCACCTTCTAAAAATGTGGCATATGGTTGTTATAATATAAAATATAAAGGCTTAAATATTGATATTACTACATACCGTATAGAAAATCCTTTAGAAGAACAGAGGCATCCTAAAATAAATTATACTAATAATTTAATTGAAGACGCTAAAAGAAGAGATTTTACTATCAATGCAATTTATGAGAATAAAAATGGGAAAAAAATTGATTTATATGATGGAATTAAGCATATTAAAGAAAGAAAAATAGTGTGTGTGGGTAATCCTTATGAGAAACTAAAAAGTGACCCTTTAAGAATACTTAGAGCAATAAGATTTGCTGTGACTTTGAATTTTACGTTAGATGAAGAATTAAAAAAATCAATAATTAAAAATAAAAAATTAATATTGACTTTATCTAAAGAAAGAATATTATGGGAATTAAATGCTATCTTTTTAGCTAATGGTTTTTATTTGTTAGAAGAGTTAGGTATTAGTGATTTACTATTATTAGACTGTAAAAATGTTGTATATGTTCCTGATTTAGCAGGCTTGTGGGCTCAGGTTTTTACGGAGGTAGATTATCCTTTAGAAAAAGAATTAAAAAATAGTATAAAAAGGGTTAATAAAATAATAAAATGTGGTACAATTACAATGTACGATTTATATGAAAATGGACTTTATCTTTGTTTAGTTGCTTCTGATATTCTTCATATAAATCGGTCAAAAATAGAAAAAATGTATGCTAAAATGCCTATTAAATCACGTCATGATTTAAAAATAAAGGGTGATACTATTAGAAGAATTACCAATTGTGATTTAAAGGAAATTAAAGAGTATTTAAGTGATTTAGAAAGAAATATTTTAGATGGAAATGTTAAAAATCGTAAAAAAGATATATATCGTTATTTAGAGAGAAGGAGGAGTAAAAATGCCAATGCTTGAATTTTTAACTGAAAAAAGATTTGCTGTATCAACCCATTTAATTCAAGTGGCTGTTTCTCTAAATTTATCTTTGAATGAGTTTTTATTATTAATGTATTTTGAAGATGTAACTGATAAAACTTTTGATGTTAGTAAAATTGGTAAAGTCTTGTCTTTAAATGAAACGGATATTTTAACGGCATTTAATAAGTTAATTAATTTAAATTTAATTAAGATGGAAACTAGTAAAGATGAAACTAATAAGCATTGTGAGATAATTAGTTTAGTACCAATGTATAAAAGTATTGTTGAGAAAAATAGTAAGAAAGAAGAAGAAAAGAAAAAAGCTAATATTTTTGAAGTGTTTCAAAATGAACTTGGCAAGGCTATTTCACCAATGGAGTATGAGATTATTAATGCTTGGATGCAAAAAGGTTTTAGTGAAGAATTAATTATTGGAGCCTTAAAAGAAGCAATTTATAATGGCGTGAAAAGTTTAAGATATATTGACAAAATATTATATGAATGGCAAAAAAAAGGATATAATAGTATGAATGATGTTAGTAAAGGATTAGAAAATCGAGCAAGAGAAAATAAAAACATTGAGTTATTCGATTATAATTGGTTAGATGAATAAAAATAAAATAGATGATTTGTTAAATTTTTTAGATTTATTATATCCTGATGCTCAATGTGAACTTAATTACACGAAAGATTATGAACTTTTGATTGCTACTGTATTATCAGCTCAATGTACTGATAAAAGAGTTAATATGGTTACTAAAGAATTGTGGGAAAAATATGATGTTTTTAAATTAGCTAAGGCTTCAAAAAAAGAAATAGAGGGTATTATAAGACCAGTTGGTAATTATACTAAAAAAGCTAGTTATATAATATCAATATGTCAAAGTCTAGTAGAAAATTATAAGGGAGTAGTTCCTAATAATAGGGAATACTTAGAAAGTTTAAATGGAGTAGGAAGAAAAACTTGTAATGTTGTTTTAGCTAATCTTTATAATGTTCCAGCAATTGCCGTTGATACTCATGTAAATAGAGTTAGTAAACGTTTAAAATTAGCTTTTCAAAATGATGACGTTTTAAAAGTGGAACAAAAGTTAATGAAAAAAATACCACAAGATAGATGGAATAAATTCCATCATCAAATGGTATTATTTGGAAGATATTTTTGTAAGGCTATAAAGCCTAATTGTCAAGAATGTAAATTGATAGAATATTGTTCTTATAAGAATAAAAATTTAAAAGACTCGAAATAGACCAATCGCTTTTCCTAAAATTGTTACATTAGGAAAGATAAATGGTTCCATGTAATCATTTTCTGGTTGTAATCTTATGTGGTCTTTTTCTTTATAAAAAGTTTTAAGAGTTACTTCATTTTCATCAGTCATAGCAACAACAATATCGCCATTATTGGCTGTATTTTGTTTTTCTACTATAACATAATCTCCATCGTAAATACCTTTATTAATCATTGATTCTCCACTAACTAAAAGAGCAAAAACAGTTTTATTATTAGGAACTAAATTAGCGGGAAGGTTAAAAAATTCATCTGGCTTTTCTATTGCTTCAATGGGATTACCAGCTGTAATTTTTCCTAGTAAGGGCACCTTTATTACATCATCATTTTTATTAAGATATTCATTGTCAGTTAATATTTCAATAGTTCTAAACTTATTACTAGAGTTTCTAATAACTCCAGCTTCTTTTAAATGATTAATATGAGCTTGAACAGTGGCCGGACTAGAAACACCAATAGATTTACATATTTCTCTTACTGATGGAGGGTAGCCATGGTCTGCTATATATTTTTTAATATAGGTAAATACTTCTTCTTGTTTAGGGGTTAATTTAATTTTTTTCATATGTATCACTTCCTAAAATAATCTTATCATAAGAAAAATATATTGTCAAACATTCGTTTGACATTTTTTATGAAAAAAATAATTTTTTTATTGACACGAACAAATGTTTATTGATAAAATCAATTTAGAAAGAAGGAGATAATATGGAAAAATTTTTTAAAGAATATGGAATGGTATTTTTACTTTACTTAATTGTTATTTTAGGAGTTTTATTATTAGTTTCGCGAATAGAATCTCTTTCTGTCCCGTTATCATAAAAAGGGCTTATTTTTTTAATTGCTAAACTTTGATAATTTTGGTATACTTTTTTTAGAATAGATAAGGTGATAATATGGATAGTGATACTAAAGCAATTAATGAACTTAAAATGATTTCTATAGATATGATAAATCGAGCTAAAAGTGGTTATCCAGGTGTTTGTTTAGATATGGCTCCTGTAATGTATACATTATTTGCTAAAATCATCAATGTAAGACCAAGTGACCCTAATTATTTTAACCGAGATAGAGTTATTTTATCTTCCTCACATATAACCCCACTGTATTATGCAACCTTACATATGGCAGGGTATGCTATTACTAAAGAAGATTTAATGAATTACAGAAGACTAAAAAGTATAACTCCAGGTTTACCAGAAGTGCAAACTACTCCAGGAGTTGACGCATCAACTTCCTTTGCTGGTGATGGAATAGGAATTGCAGTAGGTCTAGCACTCGGAAGAAGATATATTAATGAATTAATAAAAAATGAAGATAATCGTTTGAAAATACTTACCTATACAACTTTTTGCTTTTGCTCAGAAGCTGACCTTATGAGTGGTAGTGCAATAGAAGCTTTTAACTTTGCTTGTGCTCAAAAATTAGAAAATTTAATTTTTTTAGTAGATTTTAACAAAGTAGGAGCTGATGGAGATAATATTTATTTAAATATTGATAGTTTATTAAAACAATATCAAGCTATGGGATTTTATACGGATACATTAAAAGATTCTACTAATGTTAGAGAAATAACTAAATCAATAAATAAAGCTAAAAGTAGTAAAAAGCCAGCTATTATTATATTTAATAACGTAATTGGTGCTGATTCTTTTTATGCTGGTAAAAATATTTTGCATTCGGGGCCACTTACTTATGATGATACAGAAACTATTAGAAAGAAGTTTAATTCTTTTTTAGCACCTTTTGAAGTATCTAAAGATAGTTTAATTAATCTTCAATCACAAATTACTGATAGAACAACTAAAATATATAATAAATGGTTAGAACAATATAATAGAGCAAAAGGGCTTAATACTTATAATTTAAATCTTTTATTAAATCTTTTAGAGACTGGACAAACAAGTATTCCTTTTGATAGCGCTAATTATAAAATTAATGATGGATATAGAGAGCCTTTAATTGATTCTAATAGTAAAGTTATGGATTTATTTGCTTCTAAGTCACCTTTGTTTGTTGGAGGTTCTTCTGGATTATTTTTAACAACAAGAACTATTTTAAATGGTGGAGAATTTATGAGTGATAATAGACCTCTTGCTAGAAATATTGAGTTTGGTGCTTGTGAAAGAGGAATGTCTCATGTTTTAAATGGCTTAGGATTATTGGGATTAAGAGTTTTTGCTAGTACTAAATTATGTTATAGTGATGAGTGTAAATCAGGAATAAGAATGAGTGCTTTAATGAATTTACCAATTACTTATATTTTTACTCATGATTCTGTTTATAATTGTGAAGATGGTCCTGCAAGAATTCCAATTGAACAAATAGTATCATTAAGAGCTATACCTAATTTAACAGTTTATCGTCCCGCTGATATTAATGAAGTTTTAGGAACTTGGGAAAGTATTTTAAATAATGCTAAGCCTGCAGCATTAATTATATCAAAAAATAATATTCCTAAATTACCTGGCTCTAATAGTAAAGAAGTTGCCAAAGGGGCTTATATTATTAAAAGAGAGCAAACAAGATTAGATGGAATAATTATTGCAACCGGTAGTGAAGTTGTAAGTGCTATGCAAATTGCTTACGATTTAGCAGCGAGTGGTATAGATATTCGGGTTGTATCAATGCCTAGTGTTGAATTGTTTAAATATAATGGTGAAAGTTATGAACATGAAATAATTCCTTTAGAAGCTAAAAGAATTGTTATTGAAGCGGGAAGTAGTTATGGATTATCAATGTATGCTACTGATAATAATTATGTCATTAGTATTAGTGATTTTGCCTATTCAGGAGTTACTTTAGAAGTTTTACAACAAATGAATTTTGATTATGATAGTTTGAAGTTAAAAGTTGAATCATTACTTCGTTAATTCGACAAAATAAACGCATATAATTTGCTATTATAAAAAGGGTGAATTAATATGCGTTATTTTTATATATTTAAAATTAATAAAGATATGTCTAAAATTATGAAAGATAATAGTTATTTGTTATATCATACTTTAGAAACTTTTTATTTTAGAAGTTTAGATGATGTTCGATTAGGAAATGTTTTAAGTAGACAAATAATTGAACCAATAGAATCTAAAAAAATTGATATTATGCTTTTTAAACATTATCAAAATAATTATTTTTACATGAAATACAAAAATATTCATAAACTACATGATGTTTATCGAAGAGAAAATACTGAACTAAGAATATATAAAACTTATTTAAAAATGAAAACAGATGCAATTCGACCAAGATTTTTTGATATTTTAAGGAATCAAGATTTATTTGTTTGTGATTTTTTAGAAAAAGATTATTTTTGGATAGACTCTTTAGAAAGAACAGCTTTGTTTATATAAATGGGCTTATTTTGTTTTTCATAACTAAAAGTATTAGTCATATTTATTAAATCATATAACATACTAGCTGATAATTCAAAATTATATACTTGGCTTTTTTTATCAATCTTAATAGGAAGAGCAAAGTTATTTTTATTATCATGCAAATATTTTTTTCCAATATCATTGTAACCAAGAATTTTAATATAAGTTAAATTTTCTTTAGCTAGAGTTTTAGTTAATCCTAAAAATATATGAATAAATAGGCGATTTAAATAATTAATAGAGTATCTTTTACTTTTTAAAATACATCTTAATTCTTCAATATTATTACATTCTTTGATGTGGCACTTTAAAGCATTTTCTATTCCTTCTTTAACATCTAGGTAAGAAGTTAGATTAGGGTCAGTTAAAATTTTATATTTTAAAAGATAAAAATATTTTTCTTCATTAATATTTTTTAAAGATTGATAAGATATTTTGGGTAAAAAATCTTTAACATCACAGTTATCTTGTAATTTTTTTCTAATATTTTTAGCACTTATAATTAAAGAATTAGAAGTTGTATCATGATAATTATTAGTTCTTTTAATAGTTTCCATTTTAATATGAGCATTTAAAATTATATTAGCTTTTAGGTAACTTATAGCTAAAACGTCATTAGCTTCAAGATGTTCTATATTTAATAGTGATTTAATACTTTGAGCATAGTTTAATCCTTGATGATTAATTTTTTGAAAGTCAAGGTTATTTAGTTGAAGTTCTTTTTTAGCTATTTCTTCTAAATAAGTTATATTATTTGATTCGCTACCAAAAATAATTATCTCTGTATTTAAGCTTTTTAATAATTCAATACTTTTTAAAGCAAAAAAGTCAGCTGATTGGGTCCCAAATAGACAAGGTAGTTCAATAACTATATCAATACCATAGTTAAGAGCTATTTTAACTTTATCTTCTTTAGTTAAAAGACTAATCTCGCCTCGTTGTAAAAAATAACCATTAAGACATAAAATCAATAGAGAATCTGGATATTTTTCTTTAATTTTATTAATATGATATAAATGTCCATAATGGAATGGGTTATATTCACAAATTAAGCCTATAATTTTCATCAGTTCATCACCTTTAAAAAATCTTAACATAGATTGTTTATTTTGACAAATTAAGTTATAATAATATCGGATGTGATAATATGGATTTAACAAATTTTATAATAAGACCAATAAAAGATGTTATAACAGTTAATTTACCTAAAGAATATTATGAAAAGACAACTGTATTAGATATTCCACCTTTTAAGATTGATTTAGAGATTAAAAAAGATAATAATCAAGATTATATATTATATATTAAGGGAGAAGGTAATTTAGTCTTAGAGGATGCTCGTAGTTTAAAAGATGTAATGTATCCTTTTTCTTTAAATATTTCTGAAAAAATAGGTGAGGATAACGAAATAATTCAAAAAAACTTAAAAAACAACCAAAATATACTTGATATTATGAGCTTTTTATGGGAAAATATTGTTCTGGAAATCCCCATTAGCTATACTACGGAGAATAATGATTATCTAAGTCAAAGTGGTTTTGAAGTAAAAAAAGGGGAAAAAGAAGAGATAGATTCAAGATTAGCTCCTTTGTTGGAGTTACTTGCGGAAGAAAAGGAGTGAAATTATGAAATTAAATATTCAATTATTTGGTGTTCCATTTAGAAGAACTAGTAAGACTAAAAAAAGAATGCGTCGTACTCATTTAAAAAAGACTGTTGGCTCTATTAGTTTATGTCCTAAATGTGGGGCTGCTTTAAGACCACATCGTGCTTGTACTAAATGTGGATATTATAAAAATGAAAAAGTATTAGACATTAAAACAGAGGAAGAATAATCAAGGTAACTTGATTTTTTTTACTAGAAAGAGGTAAGAATGAAAGTTGGAATAATTGGTGGTGGGGCAAGTGGATTAATATCAGCTATTTATGCTTCTTTAAAGAATGATGTGACGATTTTAGAAAAAAATTCTAAATGTGGGAAAAAAATTCTTTTAACAGGAAATGGTCGTTGTAATTTTGGACATTATCCTTTAGAAGTATCTAAATATCATTCTTTTAATAAGGACTTTTTAACAGATATTATATCTAATGAAAATGAAGAAGAGATTATTGATTTTTTTACTAAATTAGGATTAGTTTATGAAAATAAAAATGGGTATTATTATCCTTTTTCTAATCAAGCTTCGTCTATTTTAAATATTTTATTAAATGAAGTAGAAAGAAGAAATATTTTAGTAAAAACGGATTGTAATGTAATAAATATTATTAAAAAAGATGATAAATTTATTGTTAAAACAAAAGATGAAGATTTGGAATTTGATAGAGTAGTTATGGCAGTGGGAGGGGCGTCTGCTCCAAAGACTGGCTCAGATGGTAGTGGTTATGCTCTTCTTTCTAATTTAGGTCATCATATTATTAAGCCTTTACCAGCCTTAGTTATGCTTGAGGGTAGGGAAAAATATTTTAAATTATGGAATGGTGTAAGAAGTGCTGTTAATGTTAGTTTAGAGGTAGATAATAAAAAAATTAAAGAAGAAAAAGGGGAGATACAACTTACTTCATATGGTGTTAGTGGAATATGTATTTTTAATCTTTCAAGATATGTAAGTAGAGCTTTAGATAATAATCAAAAAGTAACTTTAAAAATTAATTTTGTACCATTTTTAACGAGTAATGATTTTAATTTATATTTATCTAAATTAGCTAATATATCTTTAAAAGAAATATTGGAAGGCTTTTTAAATTATAAATTAATTGATATTATTTTAGATAAATCAAGACTTAGTAAAGATTTATTAAAAAATGATATGACTTTTAAAGATATAGAAACTTTATATAATGTTTTAACTAATTTTTCTTTAGAAATAACAGGAGTTAAAGATTTTAATTATTCTCAAGTTACTACGGGTGGGTTAGATACACTAGAAGTAAATCCTCAGACTTTTGAATCTAAAATAGTTAAAGGATTATATATAATAGGGGAAGTTTTAGATGTTGATGGTGATTGTGGAGGTTATAATTTAGCTTTTGCTTTTATAAGTGGCAAGAGGGCTGGAGAAAGTATAAGATAGGTGATGAAAATGAAAGAATATATAATTGATGTTAATTTAAATAGTATAGAAGATATATATCATCCGTATTCTAATACGACTTTAAATCCTGAGTTATCTAAATATTTATTAGAAGAATGTCGGGGTATTCCGGCTTCCAAAAATATTGTAATTAAATTTATATGTGATTATTCTTTAACTAAAAAAGAACAAGATTCGATAATAGAACTTGTTCATAATAACTTTCGTCAAGAGCTAAAAGAAGAATTAATGCTTAGTCATATATTTTCATTATTTCATATTGTTATTTTTCTTTTAGGATTAATTGCTTTGTTTTTATCTTACTTTGATATATCTTCTATTTTAAAAGAAATATTTTTAATTATTGGTTGGTTAGCTATTTGGGAAGTTGTTTATAATTTAATTTTTGTTTATGGTAGTGATAGTATTAAAAGAAAAAGATATTATAAATTTTCTAAAGCTAAAATAGTATTTGATTAGATTATTTTCCTAAGTATTCAACAATTATGCGGACAGTTGGGTTAGCAAAATAAGAGTTAGTATTAAGATTAGTAATAACTGGGGATTTTAAAAACATAGGTCTTGAAGATAAATTAACTAATTCAAAGTTGTTTTGAGTGTTTTCGACCGTTATAATTCCCTCGGCAAATAATTCTTTGGGTGTTTCATTATCAATGTATTTACTATCACCAATATATATTAAATCAGTATTAATTAGACGAAGACCTACAGAAATAAAATCGGTATCAGGATTAAAAGTTTGAGGGTCAGCCCTCTTAGTATACGCACTTACTGTAAAGGCTATTTTGTAATAACCAATTTTATTTAATTGAAATGTATTGTCAGAATTTAAATTAACAATATTAGTAGAAGATATTTCATTACGTTTAATAGGAATTCTATTATTACTTGCAACTTCAAGGCCATCTGCTGGATATCCTTCATTAAAAGTTACTAAATAAGCAGATTCAATAATTTCTGGACCAGTAGGGCCAGTAGGTCCTATAACACCCATTGGACCCATAGGTCCTATTTCTCCTGGAATGCCTTGAGGTCCTTGAGGCCCTTGAAGTCCCCTAGGTCCTGTGGGACCTATTTCTCCTTCTATTCCTTGAGGTCCTCTAATTACCCCAACATCTTGCCAATTTTTATCATTATTACTCCATACAAATAAATTATCTCCAACTAAATAAGAATCCCCTGGACTACCATCAGGGTGTTCTTTATTTAAATCTTCTAAAGTATCATAAGAACCAAGAATAGTTACACTAGTTCCAGAAGCACCTGTTGGCCCAGTAGGTCCTGTCTCGCCTTTTTCTCCTTTAGGAATAATAAAGTTTAAAATATGGTCAGTGCCATCTCCTGTATCAGTTATACTTGCATCATCATCAAAACCAGTTGTTTGAACAGAACCAATAGCTATATTGCTACTTGCTCCAGGAAGACCAGCAGGTCCTGTAGGCCCAGTAGGACCAATTTGCCCATCTATTCCAGGAAGACCAGCAGGCCCAGGAATACCTTCTAATCCCATTGGTCCAGTAGGCCCAGTAGGTCCTAGATAGCTTTTACAACAACATTGAAGAAAAGCCTTTTTGTTGTAATTTTTAACATAATTATAAGCTTTTTGATAACTATTATTTGGCATAAAGTTCTCCTTTCTTGCTTAGTATATGTTAAAGGTAAATTTTAGTGTAGTTTTTTGTCCCATATTATAATTTGGAAATTTTAAAAGCATAAGACGTATATATAATATTAGGATTTATATTATATAAGCTATTAAATAAAGAATCATTAGGATAATTTTGATACCAAGAATATGTTTCAAAATTTGGCCAATCTTTCATTAATTTTTTTAAATCATTATAAGAAAATAAGTGTTTAATAGAACTTGAGTCATTTTCTTTTAGTAAATTTATAATGTTATTATAATTAGTTAAATTGTGTACTACACCAATAATATATCCGTTATCTGTTAAATATTTTTGTATTTTTTTTAAATATTTTTGAGGATTATTAGTATTTTCTAAAGAGTTACCAATTAAAATATAATCATATTCATCAAGAGGAATATCTTGATAATTTTTATATATAGTTGCAAAATATTTAGCAATATTTGCTTTAGCAAGATTAGTTTCATAACCATCAATTATGGTATTAGGAAAAAGATATTTTAAAAATAAAATATTAGTACCTATGCCACAGGTTATATCTAATATTTTAGTTGGATTATTTATTAAGGGTAATGATAACTCTTTGATATTGTCAAATTCTTCAGTTTTAAAATGCCATTTTTGGTAAAAGTAGTGGCGATTTTTATTTAAGATAGGGTAGAACTTAGTTAAATCTTTTCTAAAAGATGTACCTAAATAGTGATGAATAAAAACATCATGACATAAGAATAATTTATAGCCTAATTTTATTATGGATATTGATAAATCATTATCTTCAATATATCCGGGTGAATATTTTTCGTCTAACTCTTTAATTTTTTTAATAACTTCATTTTTAATTAGTAGGGCATAGCCAATTAAAAATACTTTTTCTTCCCATTTTTGCGGATTAGAAATATTATTTATAATAGCTTTTTCTTGCATTTCTAAAAAATTATGATATGTAAAATTAACTCCTTGTTTATTTTCATTTTGATTACATACTGGTCCTACCGCACCAATATTAGAATTACTATATAAGCATATTTTTAAATTTTTTAACCAGTTTTTAGTGACAATTGTATCATTATTTAAAAGAAGAATATCATTATTGGGATTAGCTAATTTAATACCTTGATTACAACCTTTAGGAAATCCCAAATTTTCTTTATTGAAAATTACTTTAATTTTTTGTCTTTTTAACCATTTTATTGTTTTAGAGTCTGAAGCATTATCAACTACAATAAGTTCATAAGAATTTTTAGCAGTATATTTTTTAATGCTTTTTAAGCATTGTTTTAAATATTCTAAATTGTTGTAAGAAATAATTATAATTGATGTTTTAAGCATTTTAAATCACCTAAATATTTATATGAATATTTTTATAAGATGACAATTATTTATGCAAAATAAAATCAGTCATAAAAGACTGAAAGAAAATTAACTATATTATCTTTTTACAAGTTTAATGAAAAGAAAATAAGGTTTATCAAATTGATTTTGATATTTAGGCTTAATTTTTAATACTTCGTCACTTGGTGTTGGTTCAATTATTTCTTCAATTTGAAATTTGCTTTTGATAATTGAATTAATGATACTACTAAAGTTTCGATGATATTTTATTACTTGACAGTTATTCCAATCAACAATTCTTTGGCCATTTCTATTATAATCTGATACTAGAAAATAATTTTTATTACCAATATTAATATTATCTTGTCCATTACATTCATCATTTAATATTAAAGATGTTCCAATTGGGTGTTCTTGTGAAAAAATGAAATAGCCGCCGTCATTTAGTAGTTCATACACATCATTTAATAGTTTGTCAAAGTCTTCAATGTAATGGACGGCTAATGAACTAACAACTAAGTCAAATTTTTCTTTTATATTACTTATGTCTTCCATAGCCAGTACTTTATAGTCAATTTTTTCATTTTGATTAGTTTCTTTAGCTAGATTTATCATGTTGTTTGATATATCAGTTCCTAAAACATAGCTAGCTCCTTTTAAAATAAAATAAGAACAGTTTTCGCCAAAGCCACAACCTAATTCTAAAATTTTTTTATTAGTTAATGGTGGCAACATTAATCTTATTGTTGGTATTTCTATTAAATCATTGGCACTAGTGTTTCTTTTTTCTTGTCTCATATTATTATATCCTTTAAAGAATATTTCATTATCGTAAATATTTTGTTTCATGTATTATTTCCCTTACTTTTTTTCTAATATTTTTATATTACTCATCCTTTCAAAAAATAGTATATTACATTTTGACATATATTTAAATTTAAAATTAGTTATTTATTCACTTTTTAAAAAGTTCATTACTAAATCTATTAGAATATCTTTTTCTTTAGGGTTAGATTCTGCTATTAGTAATGTAATTGCTACAAGGGTATTATTATCAATAACTTGTCCTTTTTCATTGTATAAAATGTTATAAAAATCTAAAAAGTATATAAATAGTGTAGCAGCAATTCTTTTATTACCATCAATAAATGTATGATTTTTAGTAACTAAATATAAAAAATTAGCTGCTTTTTCTTCTGTAGTAGGGTATAAGTCTTTGCCATCAAATGATTGATATATATTATTTATAATTGAACTTAGACCATTGTTTCTTTCTAAAGCAAATAAATCACTATCATTATTAAATTTTAGTTTGTTTATTACATTTATACAATCTTCATATGTTATTTCTTTAGCATTTTTTGTTCCTTTAGGTTTAGTTATTCTTTTATGGTCGTAATCATCAAGTAAATTTAAAGCATTTGAATAATTATTGATTACTTTAATTATTTCTTTAGCCTCGCTATTATTTAATTCTTTATCGATTCGACCTGCAATATCAATTAATTTAACGGTTTTTTCAAGGTATTCTAATCTTTTTTGATTAACTGCATAACCTTTAATCATGTAATCTTTTAATATTTTAGTTGCCCATTTTCTAAAAATAATACCATTTTTGGATTTTACACGATAGCCAACACTAATAATCATATCTAAATTATAATATTGAACTTGATAATTTTTTCCATCTTTTGCAGTATGCTCAAAAAGTGAGCATACTGCATTTTCTTCAAGTTCTCCATCTTTATAGATGTTTTGAATATGTCTAGTAATTGTTTTTCTGTCCTTACCAAATAGAGTAGCCATTTGTTCCTGTGTAAGCCATACCGTTTCATCTTTCATGTTAACCTCTAATTTAACATCTTGATTTTCAAATAATATAATTTCATTTTTCATATCTCTAAACATTCCTTTCCGCTTCACTACGTTTTGCTTAAGCCACAAACCGCAATGAAAATAATTATCTAATTTCTTTA
>CANRKL010000023.1 GCA_947631205.1 uncultured Bacilli bacterium
CAAGTACCTTAAACTCTTGTATTTACTTACCAAAATAGCCATTTCTTCTATTTTTGGATTTAACCGATACCTCCATGTCCAGCATCAATTACAACCTTATAATTCATGTTCATCACCTAATATAAGTTATGTTTATTTACCTATTTGGTGAAACTTTATAAACTTTAAATATCAAGAGCTATTGGGAAATTAATTATTCGATTCTCCAACAGTCCCTTTAAATATTCTTCCATCAAAAATAAATTTTCTTAATTCTTGATCTACTAAAATCTTGGTTTCTCTCAATGATAAATCCTTTGACAATTTTTTATCATAATATAATTTTACTTTATGAATATCTAAAGTACTAATTAATTCATCATACCTTCCATAATCGTTAATATTATTTTCTTTAACATTTAATTCCATTATTTTTCTTAATTTAATTTCATCAATTCCCAAATTTTCTGAATATTGTTTTACTTGATCATTAAAAACATTATACTGATAATCAGTTAAATTCCCCAGACTCCAAGTCTTGTAAAAATAATTTAGCATGTTTTTGCTCCTCTTGAGTTAATGATACAAATGATTTATGTAATTCTATTAAAGCTATTTCTTTAACTTCACTATCACCAGTATTTAATTCTTTTAAAACTATTTTAAATTTAGAATTAATATATTCATCGTCAATAGAATCCGTTTGTATTTCAGTAATCTTTCTATCAATATCAAAAGGAACCTCTTGATTTTTTCCTGAATATTCTTTATTAAATAGTTCTTTATATCTTTGGACTAATATCATATAAGTTTTTTCATCAAGATCTAATAATATATAGTTATCATTACCTTCTAAATCTTTAATAACATAAGATAGTTTATTCCATCTAAAACCTTAAATTTTTGCCGAATCCAAATATTTATTAAAATCAGAAAATAATTTTGCAAATTTTCTTTTCCAAAATTCTTCAGAATAAATTGTTTCAAAATTTTTAATTCCAGCTGAATTAAACAATTCTTTTATTTCATAATATTTTTGATTCATACCATTAACATTTTTATCTAATTTATTAACATATAATCCAATTGGGACAGTTCCTGAATAATCTCTAACAGCATTTTCTAAATTCATTTTCATAGTATGAGGATATCTATACCAAATTAAGTGCCATATGGTTTTTCTTTTCCATATAACCTATTTGTTCTTGAAATAGCTTGAATTAAATTTTTACCTTCCATATCCAAATATAATGTATTAATCCATTTAGAATCAAATCCTGTTAAAAGTTGATTAACAACGATAACCAAATTTATTTGTTCTTCTGGATTTTTATCTATATTTATATATGGCTGCTTATGCGCCAACCTAGAACATACATCTTCTTTGAATTTATCATAGCTACCTATTTTATAATCATTTTCAAACATTTCTCTATAATCATTTAATATATTAGTTATGCCTTCCATTTTATCAATAGAAATTTCTGAATTATCATCTGAAGGTTCAAAAATAGTTGTCACATTTAAGCTAGGATTTGTAGCTCTAATTAAAGAATAATATTTAATTGCTTCTTTAATAGAACTAGTTGCTAATATGGAGTATAAAATTCTCCTGCTTTGCCAGTATTTGCCGCAAAATTCTTTAATAAAAATTCATATACAAACCCCAAAACGTCATATGTTTGATTATCTTCTGTTGGTATTTCATTTATTAATGCAGTTAATTTTTGTATAATATCTTACATGGGTGTTTCAACTTTGAAAGTGAGAAATGTCATCAAACCTTTACATTGTGAAAATATGCTGAAGTTAAACATGGATATAAAAAAATTATTTAACCCATTAGACAAAAAAAGACATTTTAAAATAAGAATACTGAAAAAGTGATTTTATTCACCTTTTCTATTATTATTTTTAAATATCTCTTCCATATATTTTTTATGTTTTTTCAATTTTTCTTTGCTTTCAAATAAAGGCCCTAAAACAACAATTCTTAAGATATCTTTCTTATTTACAATAGTAAATAAGTATATTCTTTTAAAAGATAAATCATTTATTGCATCTTGTGATTTTTTTAACTTTTCTAAATACTCCAAATTAGCTATTTTTAAAATAAATTAAACATTATACTTTTTAATATAAAGTAATCCTAATCCACTAATAAAAACTAATCCCAAATATAAAACAATATTAATATCAGCTGTAGCAGGATTTTCAGTGTCCTTAGGTGGTAAAGTAGTATAGATATCTACACCATAATTAGCTTTTACATTACAAGCCCATAAATATCTAAAACTAGTAGCAAATGACGCATCTACATCAAGTTTTACAAAATCAGTTGTTCCTAATACATTTTCATAATCTAGTACTGTAAATTTAACTTGTATTTTATTATCTTCTTTTTTAAATTCCCACTTATAGGTATAAACACCATCTGCATCTATCACTGCAATAGGCATTCTATTTTTATACCACCCAGCTGTTAATACAAATTTGTCACCACTTTTCTGGGTCATTACAACTGCCTCAGTTAAATACTCTTCTTCTTTAGTATTTTCCTTTTTATTTATTGCAACAGATAATTCAAATAATTCACTATTTTCATAATTATCTAAATTAAGTCCTACATAAACTTCTTCATTAATCCCATCACTTAATTTTGCTTTACTAGCTTTATTAAAAGGTCCTCTTTTCATTCCATCCTTTTCAACTTCTTCACCCTTAAGATTAGTTATATTTGATGATCTTTGAAATTTTGTTCCATAATTTTCACCAACCTGCCAATCTTCATATTTCCATGTAGTTAATGCTTTAACTGGCATATTAAACATAAACATTAAAGCGGATAAAAATATACTCCATCCCAAAATTTTTTTCATAATCTACAATACAACATTTTTATAAAATGTTTTTCTCCTCTCAATAAATATATATGTTATAAACCAAAAACTATCATTAAACTTTTTTATTTTTTTGTTTCTTTATTAATTTAGCTTGTACAACCAATCTTTTACTTGAATTATTATAACAAGTTGATAAAGTAAGAAATTTATCATTAATATTAACCTCTGTATTAATTAAAGCCATATTTCTTTGTTTCATTGTATCAATCCATTTTTGCTTTTCGCTATTTTCATTAAAATGAGTTACAATGTAATAATTTTCTTTTTCAATAACATAAATAGAAAAAATTTGAAAAAGATAATTTTCTTTTAAAGTTGAAAGAAAAATAACATAATTATCTTTATTACTTTGCCAAGATGATAGCAAAACATTTTTAAGTGTCCCAAACATAGTTCCATCTAATCTTCTATGTCCATATATTATTGTATTATCACTTAACTTATCAATACTATTGCGATAATCCATAAAAGGCCATCCTGCTTTATTTTGTTTCTTATCAAAAGAATGATTTAAATAGTAACTATTATCACTTGTTTTTACCACTGGATAATTTATAAGAGTATTATTAACATGAATAAATGCAACAGTATCACTATTTTTATCTATTAAGTTAGAAAAATCAATTTGATAAAAAGGCATTTTGACATAATAAAAATAATTACTATTGTAATCTTTAGGAGGATTAATAAACTCTTCTAAATCATTATAACTACTTATAATAGTTTTATCTTTTATATCTTTATTTATCTGTTTAATTTTAAAATTATCAATATTCCAAATAAATATATTATATATTGAAATAAAAAATATACTTAAACAAACTACTATTAATATATTTCTTATTATATACTTATTTCTATTATATTTAAATTCTTTTGCGTAGTATTTTTCTATAGAAATATACCTTTTCAAACTATAATCACCCCATATACTACTAAAATATTATTATGAAAAAGATTACTATATATTACTAATTACTAAAAAGATAAATAAATATTCAAAAATAAATTTCTATAAAAAATATTATTTATATTTAGAGTATTAAAAAATGTACTTTTTATGCTTTTAAAACTTTTTTGACTTACAATCCAGCAACTACAGAAATTTGTCAACCCAAATTAAACCGACAAATTACAAAACAAACCTATTATAAGTTCCACATTATAGAAAAAACAAAATTTCTTACATTCTTTATTAATTATTTACATATTTTAATTCAGCTTGCCTTATTAACTTATCAACAGTATTCTCTCTTTTTATTAAAGGATAATTGTATTTAATTAGTAACCTTCTAATATTACTTCTAATTCTTGCTCTTGCATCTTCTCTTTTAAAAGCATCTAAAGTTAAATTTTCATGAATTATTTCTACTAATTCTTTAGTAATTTGAACTAATATTTCATCATTCTCAAATTCTTTTGTATCAAAATCATCTCTTAAAACATCAAAAAATGCTTTTTCTTCTCTAGTTAAATTATATTTGCTGTCATTAAGTTCATCTTGAAGTTCTTTTTTAAGATTTGTTATCTCATCTAAAACTTTTTCTATATCTTTAATATCGGTTCTTTCATTATATACACTAACAATTTTTTTAAATTTAGTTGAAAATTTTTCTTGTAAGGTTAAATTTATTTTTCCAATATTATCAATAGAATTTTTTATACTTCCAGTTAAAACTTCGGCTACTATATTTTTATCTTTTATTTTTTTTATTTCTTCTATCATAATATCACTTAACATTTCTAAACTTTTTCCTTGACTTAATTTTCCTAAATTTAATAATTCATCTTTGGTTATTGATTCTTCAAGCATTTTTCCTACTGTTTGATTTATTTGTGATACATCTAATTTACCTGTATTAGTAATTTTGGAAATAAATGATTTAACGGATATTATAAATAAGCATTTTTCTTTTACTTTATCATTTATAGAGCCACTACATAAAGTATAAAGGTTTTTAATATCTTGACTATATTTCATAAATTTCTTTTTTTCACTTTCTGTAACTAGCATTAAGTTAGCTCCCTCTTTAATCAAATTATATTTACCTTTATTATCTAATTCTTTAAATTTTCCATAATCAAAGTTGTTAAACATGTCATCTATTATTTTTAATTTATCTAATAATATGCTTACTAATTCTTCGGTATTTTTAATTTTATTTTGGTCTCTTATTGTGTAAGTTTTTAAAGTTTCTAATAACCATTTTTTTAATCCGATGTAGTCAACTATTAATCCACCTGTTTTATCTTTATACACTCTATTTACCCGAGTGATAGCTTGCATTAAACTATGAGATTTCATCGGTTTATCTATATACATTGTTCCAAGTTTTGGCACATCAAATCCGGTAAGCCACATATCAACTACTATGGCAATTTTAAATTTTTCTTCTGCCTCTTCACTTTTAAATCTTCTTTCAAGTTCTTTTTTATCGTTTTTAGTTCCAATTATTTTTTGCATATCTTTAGAATCTTTATTACTAGGTGTTATAACCATTTTAACTACATCTTTGTAATCAGGTCTTAATTCTAAAAATTTCTTATACATTATATAAGCACTTTTTCTGGAATATGCAACAATCATAGCATGGTCAGCACTCATATTTTTTCTTTCTTCATAATGAGAGATTATATCTTTAACTATTAATTCTAATCTATCTTCATCTTCAATTATTTGTGATATTTTAGCCATCATTTTCTTTGATTTATTAATAGTTTCTTCATCTACGATACCTTTTTCTAAAGTAAGGGCATAGTATTTATCTATTTCATCAAGAATTTTGGGATCTAATCCCACACGCGCTATTCTTGATTCATAAGAAATGGGAACTGTTGAACCATCCATTATTGATTGAGTCATATCATAAGTATCAAGAATATCACCAAATATTTTAGAGGTTGATTTGTCTTTGGTTTCGACAGGCGTTCCGGTAAATCCAATATATATTGCACTTGGCAGAGCATCATGTAAGTATTTAGCTGTACCAAATTTTTTATAGGATTCCCTAGTTTCAAAGTTAATTTTCATTGTAGCATCTATTCCAAAATGGCTTCTATGAGCTTCATCAACTAAAACTAATATGTCATCTCTAGTGGAAAATAAACCTGATTCTTCTTCAAATTTTTGAAGAGTTGTGAAAAATATTCCCCCAGATACTCTATCTTTTAATAATTCTTTTAAATCACTTCTTGTGTCTGCTTGGATTGGTTTTTGTTTTAAATAGAAAGAACATTTGTAAAAAGTGTCATATAATTGATTATCTAAATTATTTCTATCAGTAACCACTACTATCGTGGGATTAAAAAGTTTTCTTATCATATTACCAGCATAAAAGACCATACTATAGGATTTACCAGACCCTTGGGTATGCCAAAGGATTCCAGCTTTTTTGGTTTGGGTTCCTGTTGTCATAGTAGATGAAATAGCTTTTTTAACGCCAAAATATTGATGATATTGAGCTAGTATTTTAGAGTCATTACTATATAAAATATAATTACTTATAATATCTAATAGTCTATCTTTTCTAAACATTCCCTTAAATAATGTTATATGGGTATCCATATTTTCTTTTACTTCATCAGTATCTTCAATCTTTTTCCAGTCACTAAATCTACTAAAAGGACTAGTTATAGTTCCCGCTTTAGCAGTCACACCATCACTAATAACTAAAAATTGATTGTATCTAAAAAGGGTTGGAATAGATACTTCTTTATATCGGCATAATTGGTTATAAGCATCTTCTAATTTAACATTTTCATCGGTAGTAGTTTTAAGTTCAATAACTACTAATGGAAGACTATTTACAAAGATAATTATGTCTGGTCTTTTTTGTTCATATTCAATAATTGTAAATTGATTAATAGCTTGAAAGTGGTTATTATTTATATTTTCAAAATCAATTAGTTTTACATTTTTATATTGGTATACATTATCTGTTTTAATCTCAACAGGAACACCTTGTAATAAGTATTTTGTAAATTCTTTATTATCTAAAACGACATTATTATAAGTTAAATTTTTAATAATTTTTATCGCTTCTTTAATTTGTTCATCAGTAAAATCTTTATTAATATTTTTTAAATCGTCAAATAAAGTCGCGTCATTAAAAACACTATGATAATCTCTTTTGATATTATAGCCATTTAGACATACATATCCTAGCTCAGAAAATATTTGCATTGTCATATCTTCTAATTGTTCTTCACTAAACACTTCAATCACTTTCCTTCTCTATAAAATCATAAGTTCTTAAAGAAAAAAGTCTTTTTTAAGACTAATCTTACTTATTTACAATTTTATCTACTTCATCAATAATTGTCTGATAATTTAAAATATTATTTTCAATATAATCATATACTTCATTAAATATCAATTCAAATTTTCTTTGTAATTCGATTGGAGGAAATGATATTTCATAATCTAATAAATAGTCCAATTTCATATTTTCTCTAGTTGAAGTTTCATTTTTAATTCTATTAATGTAATTAAAATAATCATTGGTATTTAAAGCCATATATACAAACTTTGGACTAGCTTGATTTTTATCAATTGTCAATCTTATTGTTCCATTATTATATACTGCTTTTCTATCATCTAATATTAATTTATTTATTCCTATGGCACTTGTTCTTCCTATTATAATATCATCTTTTTTTAGTTTATATCTTTGATAATTTTTATCTTCTACTAGACAATATCCCCAATCATTATAATTACGATTATTTGTTAAATCACCAATTCTTATACATTTGCACCCAGTATTATATTCAACAATTGGAGCTTTTCGTATTGCATCAGCACCTGTATTTGCTTTTATAACTATGGTTTTAAGTTTAACTTTATTATATTTATCAGTAAACATATCATTAAATACTTTTTTCATTAAAACAAATATTAATTTATTTTTAAAGTCATCTTTTATCTTATTAAATTCTCCGTCAAAATCATATTTAGATGAATTTTCAGTAATCTCTATATATCTTCCTGGCGTTAATATATAATTATTTTTTTCTATTTCACTTTTATTAGCTGATTTGCAAAAGTTTTTTATATCTTTATAATTCTGGTCTTTGGAAAATTTGTGATATGTATCTGCTATTTTAAAAATATCTTCATTTGATAATTCTCTAATTTTTCTATTTATCATGTGTCCTAATGATGTGGCATCAATGAATAATACTTCTCCTTTTCTTTTTTTATTTTTATTAATTATCCATATAGAACATGGAACAACAACGGTATAAAATAAATTAGTTGGCATTACTATCATTGCTTCTATTAAATCATTTTCTATTAATTTTTGTCTTATATCGTCTTCGGTATCGTAATCGCTTGACATTGAGCCATTAGCTAGAATGCAAGCCATTTTCCCATTTTTGGATAGTTTTGATAACATATGTTGAAGCCACGCAAAGTTAGCATTTCCCTTAGGAGGAAGCCCATATATCCATCTTGAATCATCTTTTACTTTGTCTCTTTCCCATTCCATATTAAAAGGAGGATTGGCTAAAATGTAATCTGGTTCTAAATCTCGATGTAAGTCTTCTGTAAATGTATCAGCTGCATATTTACCTAAATCACCATTCAAAGAACGGATAGCTAAATTCATTTTGGCAAGTCGCCAAGTAGTAGGATTTTTTTCTTGACCATAAATACTAATATTATTAATATTTCCTTGATGTTCTTGAACAAATTTTAATGATTGGATAAACATTCCACCAGAACCACAAGCTGGGTCATATACTCTTCCTTCATATGGTTCAATACATTCCACCATTGTTCTTACTAGACAAGCAGGTGTGTAAAATTCTCCACCTTTTTGTAATTCATTTTTGGCAAATTGTCCTAAGAAATATTCATAGATTCTTCCAAGAATATCTTTTTCTATGGCATCTTTTGTTCCTACTTTAATATTAGTAAATAAATCTATTAATTCTCCAAGATTAATGTTTCGCATAATCGGACTATTATAATCTTTAGGTAATACATTTTTTAAGGTGGCATTATCTTTTTCAACTAAAGATAGGGCATTATCAATTATTTGACCAATATTATCATCTTTTGAATGTTTAACTAAATATTCCCATCTGGCTTCTTTTGGAACATAAAATATGTTTTTTTCAGTATAAGAATCTTTTTCTTCTTCTAATCCATAGCCTTCTTCAACTAGTTCTTTGTATCTTTCTTTAAAAGAATCTGAAATGTATTTTAAAAATATTAAACCTAATACTATAAATTTATAATCTGATACGGATACTGCACCTCGCATTTTATCGGCGGCTGCCCATAGTTTATTTTCTAATTTTTTTAATTCTTTTTCTTCCATAAAAAACTCATTCCTTTCACTTCGTTTAAAGGCACCACACTGTCATAAAAACTTGAATTTTGTTTTAGACTATTACCTTAAGTACTACTTAATATCTATAAAGTTTGGAAAAATAAGTTATATATCATATTATAACAAAATTTAAAAAAAGAAAAAAGAATTATAGTTTAAATTCTTTTTCAAAATATTTAACTAGTATAATTTTTCTTTTCTTTATGTTATCCACTGCCCAAGATTCTAAATCTACTACATCTAAATTATTAAAATAAACTTATTTGTTCATTTCTTTTTATTTCTTTTTTATATTCACCAATAATGGCATCCATATCTGTAAGGATATGATATTCACTGCATTTGTTTAGAAAATATTCCATTAAATGACGATATTGTAAAGTATTACATACATTCTTTTTTCCATAAACGGCGATATAGTCTTCTTTTAATCCTGGGTATAATTGATCTAAAGCGGCATAATAGTAATCTCTTTGATTTGTTCTTAAAGTCATTCCCATTTTTGTATAAATAAATCTTGTTCCGGCTTCTCTTCCTTTGTTTATAATGGACAAAATATTTTCTTCATTGTCGGTTAAAAAGGGTAAGACAGGGGTAAGTAGTATTCCCGAGTATATTCCATTCATATTTAATTCTTTTAATACTTCAAATCTTTTGGTTGAGCTTATTACTTTAGGTTCAATTTTTTTAGCTAAAGCATCATCAGAAGTTGTAATAGAAATTTTTATTATTACACTATTCTTTTCATTTATTTCTTTTAATAAATCTAAATCTCTTAATATTAAATCACTTTTGGTATCTATGGAAACTCCAAATCCATATTTATTAATTAATTTTAAAGCTCCTCTTGTTAGTTCTAGTTTTTTTTCTTCTAAATTATAAGGGTCTGATAAAGTACCAAAAGATACTACACCTTTTAATCCTTTACTTTTTAACTCTTCTTCTAATATTTCTAAAGCATTTTCTTTTGTTCTTATGACATCAAAGTTATCAATATGATAAGATTCACATCGAGAATTGCAATATATACAGCCAAAAGAACAGCCTTTGTATAAATTCATATGATAATCTATACCAAACCAACGGTATCCTTGGTCTGATTTAGTCATAATTGTTCTTGTTTTAATCTTTTCCATAACCCACCTACTTCTAGTAGTATAACAAAATAATTAGTAAAAGTCACACTTAAAAACCACGATATTTAGCAATTTTTATTCCCATATAGTTATAAACACTTATGATACCCATTGTTCCACTTTCAACAGGAATATTTTTTAATGGATAAAAATTTTTGGCTTTTTCATCTTTAATATGTATTAATTCTTTGTATTCAGTTTGATATGCTTCTATAATATAGCCATTTAAAGTTACGTTAAGTCTTAAGGCTCCTTTATATGTAAAGAAATTATAATAAGTTAGAAAAGAGAGCAAAACTACAGGAATAAGTAGATAATTATTTCTTGTTTTGACATAGTTTTTCAAAATTAATACTAATCCACCAATAAGTAAAATAAGTAAGATATAAGGCATTATATTATGTAAGATTATTAATAAATAACCGCTAATTAACAGCAATACTATCATGTAAAATCCTAAAGTAATAATTCTCTTTTGCATTTTTTTTCTTTCTTTTCGTTTAATTATTTTGAAGATGTAATAAAAATATCCTAAGTTAAATAATATCCACAATATAAATAAAACTATATTATTTTCTTTAAAGTTTAATAAATATAATGTTTCTGAATAATCAACTTTTAAAGAGCTCATTAAAACTAATAAATTTACTATAGCAAATATAATTGTTGATAAGCTTATTTTAATTACTGTTTTTATTTGTTTTTTTAAAGTCATATCATATATATCCCATAGCATTAAAAGAACTAAAAAAATTACTAAATAAAACATATCTTCACTTCCTAATTTAATTATATATTTCTTTTCTATCTTTCGTCAAATAGATTTAAAAAAAACATCTCAATTTAAAGATGTTTAATTATCATTACGTCCAAATAAATTTAGTATTTCAATAAAAATATTAATAAAATCTAAATATAATTCTAAAGCCCCATATATGGCTAGGTTATCTTCGGGTATCATATTTAAGGCTCCTAATTTTTGGATTCTTTGAACATCGTAGGCTGTAAATCCAACAAATATTATAACAATTAATGCTGATAAAACTAAATCAAATGTCCCACTATTTACAAATAAATTAACAATCACACATATTAGTATTCCAATTAAAGCCATTAATAAATAGGTACCAAATTTAGTTAAATCCATTTTTGTTTTACTACCAAAAAAGGCAAATAAACCAAAAATTGCTGATGATATTAAAAATGAATACATGATACTACTCATTTGATATGTTATAAATATAGACGCAAAAGTAAGTCCGCTAACAAAAGAATATAGCAAAAAGCATACTTTAGCAGTTGTTGGATTCATTTTTTTAATTCTTGCTGATAAAACAATAACTAAAACTAATTCTGCTATTAAAATTACCCAAAGGAAAGCTGAACCAAAAATATTATATAGCATTGTCGGATTTAAGGATATAAAATATCCAGTTCCAAACGTTACTAATAATCCAATAAACATCCAAGCAAATACCTTAGGCATTACATTATTTATCATACTACCTCCTAATAATTATATTATAACAAAGAAACGTTAATATGTAAATTTTTAATGATATTTAGTCTTTTCATTTAATAATATTTTAATTTTTTACTTATTTTATTATATTTAAGCTTGAGTCCGTTTGGTATTAGAGGAAAGCATTTTGTATTCCATAAATCTTTTAATTAAAACTTTTAGAAAATCTTTCTGATATATATGATATAGATATTCATTATCTTGATAAGTAACTTTCATTAAATTTAAGTTTTCATAGTCAACATCAAATATTTTAGGACTAATATCAGTTTTTAATGTGACATAAAAATAATTGGCGTAATAAGTTAAAAAACCAATGTCTGGAATATTGTAACCATAAATATTTTCTTCTTCGTTATATAAAATTTTGTTAATATCCCAATCAAATTCTTGGCAAATTATTAAAAATTCGTCTTTTTTCATCTTTAAATCCTATACGTTAAAGCGGAAATATACTATATCGCCATCTTGCATTATATAGTCTTTTCCTTCTAAATATAATTTTCCGGCTTCTTTAACTTTCTTTTCATCTTTTAATAATTCTAAATCATCATATTTCATAATTTCAGCTTTAATGAATCCTCTTTCAATGTCGGAATGAATAAGTCCTGCCGCTTTTTTAGCAGTGGTTCCTCGTTTAAAAGTCCAAGCTCGGCATTCATCTTTTCCTACTGTAAAAAATGTTTCTAACCCTAATAAGTTATAGGTTGCAAAAATAAGTTTATCTAAGCCACTGGAATTAATTCCTATTTCTTCTAAAAAAAGTTTTTTGTCTTCTACTTCTAATTCAGCTAGTTCACTTTCCATTTTAGCACTCATAATGATTACTCCAGAATTTTCTTTAGAGGCGTATTCTTTAACTTTTTTGGTGTATTCATTATCGCCTATAACTACATCTTCTTCTCCTACATTGGCAACATATATTAGAGGTTTAGCTGTAATAAAGCTAAAATTTTTAAGAATAACTAATTCATCATCATCTAAATTTTTCATGTTTCTAATAGGAATATTTTGCTCTAAGGCTTCTTGACATTTTTTTAAAACTCCTACCTCTAGTAAGGCGTCTTTTTCTTTGGTGGTTGTGGCTTTTTTTTCAATTTTGCTGATTCTATTTAAAATGATTTCTAAATCGGATAAAATTAACTCAACATTAATTATTTCAATATCTCTAATTGGGTCAACTTGACCGCTAACATGAATAATATTTTCATCATCAAAACATCTTACTACTTCCACAATAGCATCTACTTCTCTTATATGAGATAAAAATTTATTGCCTAAGCCTTCTCCTTTACTTGCTCCGGCAACTAAGCCCGCTATATCTGTAAATTCAAAAGTTGTGGGGATTGTATTGTTTGGGACATATAAGCTTTCTAATAAATCTAATCTTGTGTCTGGAACTGTTACAACTCCTACATTGGGGTCAATTGTCGCGAATGGATAATTGGCCGTTAATATATGTTTTTTAGTAATGGCATTAAATAAAGTTGATTTCCCTACATTAGGTAATCCTACTATTCCTGCTTTTAATGACATACTATCTCCTCCTTTAAAGTCAACAAAAGTATAACAAAATAAAAAGAAAAATGCTATATTTATTAGCACATTCCTTGTTGGATTATTTACTGTAATATAAATTGATTTGTCTTACTTCCATAATCACTTGCTAAACTTTCTTTGATTTTAATATCACTTTTTAGATAGCAATGGTAAATAGCCAAAGACTATCCAGAATATACACAGAACACATGGAAAGTAATATAAGGGACATAAGTTATAGTCTATTGATTTTTGCTACTATTTATGAAAAAGACAAGTAAGTAATTTTTTTACCTATATATCAATAATCTATAGGAAACATTTTATTGCTTCCTGTATTAGTCTCTATTGTTTTCTTTTAATAAGTATTTTTACTTTTTCTTCATTTTTAACTAAATTGTTTTTAATTTGCTCTTTAATAACATTTAATTCATCATCAGTAAAATTTGTTAATTTTACTTCTTTATCAAATCTAGAAAATAATGAAATTATGTTATAAAAATTAGAATTCTTTTTTATATAAGGTTTATATTCTAAATGGTCAGTATTGATATCATAAATAGGCATATTTATTTCTTCAGATTTTTCCTTATTTAAAAGCTTTTGGCTTTCTATATCATAATAATATTGTTCGCCATCTTTAATTATCATAATATATTTATCTCCTGGTTTTTTGCTATATTCACTTAAATTATTTAAAGAGGAAGAATAGTCTTCAATTTCTATTGTACCATCATCTTTTTTTCTTACTTTAATACCATTTTCTTCACTCCAATAATTATTGCTAATATGTAATCCTTGACCAGCATAAGAATAATTTTGAATAAATTCATTAAAATTAGGATGATAATATTTATCATAGATAGTTCCATATTGATTTATCATTGTATAAACTTGACCATAATTATCTATAGGTTCAATGATTATATATTTTTTATCAACGTTAGAAAAATCAAAATTTTTAGAATTATAACATTCTTTCTTATTTTTATATTCTTTAAAAACAATACTCTTATTTTGACTTATTACTTTAATAGAAACAAGCCATGATTCATTAGAAGAAGTAAAATCATTACTACTACTTGTGTAATATGAAAATATAATATCATATTTATTGCCATTTACAAGAACAGTCATACTTTTACTTTCTAAATCCAACTTATTATCTACAATAAAGTCAAGTAACCCTATCATTTCTTTTATTCCTACTGGTGTTTTTAAGTTTAAATTTTTATCAGGTATTCCCTGTATTCTTTTAATATATTTTAATATGTCAGTTTTCATAAATTATTAGCCTCTCTTCCTTATACGTGGACAGTTTTTCATTTCAAAAAAAAAGGATAACTTTATATGGTTATCTCTTTTATCTCTCAAAATTGATTAAATGACCTTTTCCTGCTAAAATAAATTTATCTTAAAATAGAAAGCAGTGTGGTCATTTAATGAATTTAATATATAATACTCAAGAAGAATTTGCAAGTATAATTAAACAAAAATTAAAAGAAATTATTCCAGACATTCGTAAAACTGTCTTAAATATACTCCCTTATATTTTTATTGGTATGCTGTCCTCTGAATCTGTTGTTGCTTCTGATATTTCTAAATCTTTAAAAGATAACTTTTCTTTAGTTCAACACGATTCCGTTGTTAAACGTATTCGCCGTTTTTTTAAAAATAAATTATTTGACCCTTATAATTTTTATGACAAAATTATTCGTTTTGTCATTCAAAATTATAAGAAAAAACATACTGACAAAAAAGTTCATATTATTTTTGACCATATGTTTTCTAAAGATAATTATACTGTTTTTATGATGTCTATGCGTGTTGGTAAACAAGGTATTCCTCTTTGGTTTCGTTGCTTTCTTGGTAATGATTCTCCTGATGCTTTTAAAGAAGATTTATTAAAAGAAGGTATCTCTTATGTTTCTTCATTATTTTCTAAAGATGATTTTGAATTAATTTTCTTAGCAGACCGCTGGTTTAATTCTATTTCTTTAATGCAACATATTGCTTCTTTAGGTCATACTTATAATATTAGAATTAAAAGAAATGTAAAACTTCTTATTTATGACAAAAAAGAAAAACACGACATTTGGAAGTGGTTTTACGATTTGCCTGCTTATGAATATCATTCAAACTATCTTTTTAATATTCCTATTACTGATAAATGTTATCCTGTTAATATTGCTATTTCTAAAAAGCAAGATGTTGAAGAACCTTGGCTTATTGTTACAAATGGTGACCCCAAAAGAGCCATTAGAGATTATGGATATCGTTATGGTGGTATTGAAACTGTCTTTAAAAATCAGAAATCTAATGGCTTTTATTTAGAAAATACTGTGAATGCTTCTTTAAAATACTTTAAATCAGAATATATGCTTGCTTGCCTTGGCGTTTTATACTTAACTATTTTAGGAGCTGAATACAGCAAAAACTCAAGATGTTATAAAAATGTGAAAATTATTACTCATAAAAATGGAAAAAATGGAAAGCCAATACGTGTTTTATCTCTTTTTAACACTGGACTTACATTATTTAAAAGAGCATTTTATTCTTCTGTTTACATTAGAATTCCTTTTCGTTTGATTTTATATGATGTTTAAATTTTAAAAATATGATTTACCAATTTTTTTAAATTTGATTTTTCAAATTCTTTTTTGCGTGTTAAAATTTTAATATATTTTATACTTATCATTATAACAAACAAAAAAGTAGCAAATCGTAAACTACTGGCCTTACTTTTTTGCTATCTTTTTCCTTTAAATACTTGGCTTATTCAAAACTGTCCGTCAATAAGACTATCTCCTCCTTTAAAGTCAACAAAAGTATACCAAAATGAAAAGAAAAATGCTATATTTATTAGCACATTCCTTGTTTAATCACGATTTTAAGGTGTAGGGATTAGATGTGGTTCCTTCTCCGACTACAATCTGTGTACTCGACCTTAGATAAGCGACAGGGCGAACGGCAAGAGCATAGTAGGCACAGCCGTAGCTCACGCTCCCGTTAGAACTCACATCGAACGCATAGTAAGCATCCGACGAACGAGGGACGGGAGTCAAGGTCCATTGTGTGATAGAACTATCTCTTAACCAGTCGTTTCCTTTACAATCTGGAGTACTTCCATCCCAGATATGCATTGCTTTTGCTAAACAACTATTTCGTACGTCTCCTCCTACCGCATAGACATAGTCTGATGGGTACATTAGTCCTATATATCCGTCCCATGTCGTTGTTCGTACCACTGGGTCATTACAATTGCTTCCTCCACTACTTGCACATTGTTCTTTCCCATTATGATTACTTCTCTCTGCTTTATATGTTGCATTTGCTAACCACTCTGATGGATTGTATTTTTCAAATGTCCCTGTATTCCATCTTACTTTTACTAATTTATCTTTAACACTTGAGGTGAGTCCCGTACTACTAAAATCACATGTTACTTTAGCGTCGTTGTAACCATTGTAACATTGTCCGCTAGTCTTACTCCAATATGCTCCTTTGTTTAATGTAGTCATTATATCTGCTTGACTCCATTCGTTCACTCCATAGCCTGAGTTTACAGAGTATGCCGATGAGTCCCAGCTCCATGAACCTATGCTATCTGCTCTTATTATTTTTACTAAACTTTCTTGATGTGTAGTTCCTCCATCATCTATTACTGGCACATTATTCATTACTCCTATTATTCGCCATAGGATTTTACCTCCACTAGAATCTCTATCTCCTATATCAATGTAATTTCTTGGACTTGCTCCAATATATCTTAAATTAAAATCTACTGTATCATCATGCGCTAAAGTAGTTGTGTCACTTTCTGCTAGTCTTTCAAGATAATCATTAGCAAGATTTGGTGCAAAATATAATGTACACTTTGTTTTGCTTTCGCTTAAATTTACTACTGTTGGTGCCCATAAATTATTATTCCAATTAACACTGGCTCCTTTATCACATACTGCATAATCAAATCCAAGTCCATCTGGATTGTCTTTTTTTGGCATAGTGCTTAACTGTTCATCACCTTTATAAAACGCAAAGAAAACATCGCCACTACCTTCATACCGTACTGTCCCTTCCATCACTTTGAAACTCACACTTTCTTGGTAGTTGGCATAACTTTTATTTATTAAATACCCCCCCCCCAGCGCACATTACGCTAAGGGCTACCGCGAAAGCCACAAGTTTCTTTTTATTATTTTTTTCTTTAAATCTATCTATTCTCATGACTTTCCTCTCTTTCTATTATCTACATCATACCATAAAATAAAGAAGAAGTATAACTTTTTTGTTACATTGCAGCTAAAAAGAGTAAATTTAATAAAAATTTTTTCGCAAAGAAAATTTGATATAATAGATACAAGGTGTTGATATTT
>CANRKL010000024.1 GCA_947631205.1 uncultured Bacilli bacterium
TTATGGTTATTGTAAGAATTAGTAGTATGATTACTATTTTCTTATTTAATAACCCCCCCCCCAATTGTCTTTTTATCTTTCATTTTCATCTCCTACTTTCTACTCCAATTCTATCACATCAAGAAGAAAATGTGTAAATTTTTTAATCTATCTCTTTCATTTATTCATATACTACATTCTGATGTAGTATTAAAATTTTTCTTTTTAAGTCAAATAAAACCCCAATGTTTTAAAAACACTAGGGTCTATTTTATTGATTTTTTGTTTTCATTGTTGGAAACAAAATTACATCTCTAATAGAATCTTGTTCAGTAAATAACATACACAAACGATCTATTCCATAACCTATTCCTCCTGCTGGAGGCATTCCATATTCTAAAGCTTCAATAAAATCCATATCTATATCATTAGCTTCATCATTTCCTAAATCTCTTTCTTTTAATTGATTTTCAAATCTTTCTAATTGGTCATCTGGGTCATTAAGTTCTGTATAAGCATTAGCAAATTCTTTACCCCCAATAAATAATTCAAATCTATCTACAAATCGTGGATCATCATGATTTTTCTTAGTTAATGGTGATATTTCAATAGGATGTCCATATAAGAATGTTGGTTCAATTAATGTTTCTTCAACATATTTTTCAAAGAATAAATTTATAATATGTCCTACACTTTTTTGATGTTCTAATACTTCAATTTGATGTTCTTCAGCTAATTTTAAAGCTTCTTCTAAAGTAATATTTTGTTTAAAATCTATTCCTGTTTTTTCTTTTATAGCTTCTACCATACTAACTTTTTTCCATTCTCCACTTAAATCTATTACTTCTCCATTCCAATTAAATACATACCTTCCATATACTTTCTCTGCTATTTCTTTAAACATTTTTTCTGTTAATTCCATCATTCCCTCTAAATCTGAATAAGCTAAATAAGCTTCCATTAAAGTAAATTCTGGATTATGTTTTGGGTCCATTCCCTCATTTCTAAAGACTCTCCCTATTTCATATACTGCTTCTAATCCTCCAACTAATAATTTTTTTAAAGGTATTTCTAAAGCTATTCTCATATACATATCTAAATCTTGTGTATTGTGATGAGTTACAAATGGTCTTGCTGAAGCTCCTGTAAGTAGAGTTGTTAGTACTGGTGTTTCTACTTCTATAAATCCTTCATTATCCATAAAATTTTGAATACATCTAATTATTTTAGGTCTTTCCAAAGCAACTCTTCTAGCTTCTTCATTCATTATTAAATCAACATATCTTCTTCTATATCTTTCTTCAATATCAGTAAGCCCATGGAATTTTTCTGGAAGTGGTCTTAATGATTTTACTAAATGAGTATATTCTAAACATTTTAAAGTTACTTCTCCCGTATTTGTTTTCATAACTTTTCCTTTAATACCTACAATATCTCCTAAATCAGCTGTTTTAAATAAGTTATATGTATCTTCTCCTACATCATTTATTGAAATATATACTTGAATTTTTCCTTTCTTATCTTGTATTGAAAAAAATGATGCTTTTCCCATTTTCCTTATAAACATAATCCTTCCTGCTATTATATATGTATCATTTATATTTTCAAAATCATCATGTGGAATATCTTGATATTTTTCTTTAATATCTAAACTATATAATTCTGACCTATCAAACTTTTTACCAAAAGGGTCTATTCCTTTTTCAATTAAATTATCTTTTTTTTCTCTTCTAACTAATTCTTGTTCACTAAATTCTCTCATTATTTATTCTCCATTCTTTAAAAAAGAGGTTATTCTATCCATCTAAAGGACGAACAACCTCTTAAAGTCCGCGGTACCACCTTAATTCATAATTTAATTATGCTCTTTTTGTTATAATGGAACAACCAATCAACACTCCAATATCTTTTTTCATTAATAAGTTTTTAAATAAGTTCCACCAACCCTTATCTCTCTTTATAAAAATCTTATTATTACTTATACTATCACCGTGTCATCTGCCTATAATATACAAAATTTACAATTAAATGTCAAATTATATTTAAAAAAATTGCTTTTTATTCTCTAGTATGTTACTTTTTATACAAGGAGTGGTATGATGAATTATGACATTTATTTATTAGGAAAATCTCATGAGTTATTTGTTAAAAAAGATGGAATTAATTTTAATAATCCTAATGTTATAGCCGCTATTGTTACTTGTGCTAGTGAAATGTTAAAGTTTTCTGAGAATCCTTCTACTAGTGAAGAGATCGTTATTGAAGAATTGTTAGATGTTTTTCATAGTCTAGGTGATAATGATGTTGAAAAGTTAGTAGGAATGTCTCCATCTCTTGTTAATAGTATAATTGGTTTTGATATTGATTTTAAAGATTACAATGCTGGTAGCATGGAGTACCAACATTCTAAAAATACTTATGATACATATTATAAGATGATTCTAAACCGTCATAAAGCATTACATAGTAAAAGAAGTATTTAAAAATAAGGCTCAAATAATGAACCTTTTTTTATATTTCCTTTAATTCTTCTAATATACTTCTTAATTTTTCTTCATCCCAAATATCTATCTTTAAATCTATTGCTTTTTGATATTTACTTCCTGGATTATCTCCCACAATAACAAAATCAGTCTTAGAAGAAACACTACTAGATGAGTGAGCTCCATATTTTTCTAATATTCTTTCTATCTCATCTCTTCCCATAAAAGAAATAGTTCCTGTTACCACAAATTTTTTCTCATTTAATAAATCATTTTCTACTTCTTCTTCTCCTGTATAAGTCATATTTATTCCTAATTCTTTTAATTCTTCAATTAGTTTTTGATTTTCTTCATTTTGAAAATATTCATATATATTGTTAGCTAATATTGGTCCAATATCTTTTTTTTCTTGTAATTCTAAAACACTTTTAGAAGCTAATTCATCTATTGTTTTATAAGTTTTAGCAAGTAAAAGAGCTGTTTTATCTCCTATTCCTCCAATTCCTAATCCAAATAGTAATCTCTCTAAACTATTACTCTTACTTATTGTTATTGCTTCTAACAAGTTATCCACACTTTTATTTCCAAAACCCTCTAACTCAATTAAATCTTTACGATGTTTTTCTAAATGATATATATCTGGTATTTTTCTAATAAATCCTAAATTAAAGAAGTCTTCCATTATTTTTTCTCCAAACCCATCAATGTTCATTGCATGTCTTGATACATAATGAATTAACCCTTCAATGTGTTTAGCAGGACATAATGGATTAAAACAATAATGGTCTACTTGTCCTTCTTTTTTTGATAATTTTGACCCACATATCGGACAATTTTCTATCATTTTAAATGGTCTTTCACTCCCATTTCTTCTTTCTAATTTAGCTTCTACTACTTCTGGTATCACATCTCCTGCTTTTCTAATTGATACAACGTCCCCTATTCTTAAATCTTTTTCCCTAACATAATCTTCATTATGCAAACTTGCTCTTCTAATTGTTGACCCCATAACTAATACTGGGTCTAATACAGCATTAGGAGTAATTCTTCCTGTTCTTCCAACCGTAAAAACTATATCTTTTAATTTAGTTAAAACTTCTAAAGCTGGAAACTTATACGCAACAGCCCACCTTGGATATTTTGATGTAAATCCTAAACTTTGTTGCATATTTAAATCATTTACCTTAATTACTACACCATCTATATCATAAGGAAGACTCTCTCTTTTTTCATTATATTCATGAATATAACTTAATATTTCTGAAATATTTTTAACTAATCTATTACATGGATTTACTTTAAATCCTAAAGATTTCATAAATTCTAATGATTCATACTGTGTTTTTATTCCATAATCTAAAGGATTAGGTAAGTGATATATCCAAGTATCTAAGTTTCTTTTAGCTGCAACTGATGAATCAAGTTGTCTTATTGAACCCGCTGTAGCATTTCTAGGATTTTGTAAAATCCCCTCTCCATTTAACTCTCTTTCTCTATTTAATTTAGCTAAAGTTTCTTTAGCCATATATATTTCTCCCCGAACTTCAATACTTATTTTCTTCTTAAGTTTTAATGGTAAACTTTTAATAGTTCTTACATTATGAGTAATATCTTCTCCTGTTATTCCATCTCCTCTTGTTGCCCCTGTAATTAAATTACCATCTTCATAATGAAAACTTCCACTTACTCCATCTATCTTTAATTCACAAACATAAGTAGGATTATATCCACTTTTTCTTATTCTTTCATCAAAAGCTTTAATCTCTTCTTCATTAAATACATCAGGAAGTGATAACATCGGAATTTGATGTTTTATTTTCGAAAATTTATCAATTACTAACCCTCCAACTCTTTTTGTTGGTGAATTACTTTTGGCTAAAAGAGGAAACTCTTTTTCTAAATCTTCTAATTCTCTTAAATAACTATCAAATTCTTGGTCAGTTATATTTGATTCAGCTAAAACATAATAACTATAATTGGCATCTTCTAATATTTGTGATAACTCGGCTATTCTTTTTTTAGCTTCTTCTAATGTCATAAAAATCACCTATTCCCATAATTTTTCAGGATATTTACCCGCTTTCTTTAACTCTTCTATTTCTTCTTTAACAAGTGGTAAATCACTTTTATAAGTCATACCTATCCATTTACTAGTTGTTGGTCTTGACCATATTTTTATTTTCTTATTTTTTAAATATTTATCTAAACATTCTGGCAGTAAAGCTTCACTTTTTAATATTACATCTTTATCTTGCTCAAAAAACTCTTTTAAATACTCTTCTAATAATTCAAAAAAATCATATTTAAAACCAAAAATATTCATACTAACTAATGTATTTGGCAAAATTTCAAATGCTAAACCACCATCTAAAGGTTCAGCCCTAATAACTGCGTCTTTTTCTTTAATACTACACTCTTTAATATCTTTTATTAAATTATCTTCTATTTTACAAACCCCTCTTTTAACTGCCCCCTCTAAAGAAGATGTTTCCCTAAACTCAAAAGGTACTGATATATAACTATATTTATTATTATCTTCTCTAAAAAATTTTACTATTTCTTGATAACATTCTAATCCATAAAAATCATCAGCATTAATTACCGCAAAATTCCCATCTACATATGGCTTAGAAGCCATTATAGCTTGAGCTGTCCCCCAAGGCTTCTCTCTTTCTTTTACAATACTTTTATCTTCATAAGGAATATCTTCTTTTCTTTGAAAAGCATAACATACCTCAATTTTCCCCTCTAATCTTTTCCCAATTGTCTTTTTAAAATCTTCTTCTAATTCTTCTTTAATTACAAAAACAACTTTATTAAATCCTGACATCTTTGCATCAAATACTGAATAATCTATTAAAAAATTACCATCACTATCAACTGGTTCAATTTGTTTTAATCCTCCAAATCTACTTCCTAATCCCCCAGCCATAACTACTAAAGTTAAATTTTCCACTACCTAAGTCTCCTTTCCAAAAACATTCCTTGATTTAAATCTTCTCTAAGTTCTATATTCATATCTAAACTTAATTTAGCTTCTAAATCTCCCAAAGCTTCTTCAACACTACTACCTCTACCATAATTAATTAATTTAGAATCTCTTTTTTTATTATAAGTATTTTGTTTTTTTAATACTTCTAATTGGGTTAAATAAACCCCTTTTATTGGATTACTTATCTTCATCTCCATTGTTTCTAGTAAATTTAATATATTTACTTTATTTCCTATTAATTCTTCGACATTTATATCTTCATAAGAATAACTAAAATCATCAAAATTAGGATTAATAACCCATCTTGATACAAATTTATCATTATTTTTAATTATTTGTAGTTCACTTCCTACATAAAAAACTAAATCTTCCATTAACTTATACCTTCCTTATACTTTTATGATTTTTCATTAATTTTTTAACTCCATGTTGCTTATTAAACGCTACTGTAATAAGTGACTTATCTATTCCTATTACCACTCCTCTACCATACATTTCATGTAAAATTATATCTCCTACTCTAAACTCTACATCACTATCTTTATTATATTTAGAATCAATATCTATTTTAACTTCACTTTTCTCTTCTTTTTCTAATAAATTTTCATCTATCTCACTAATAAATCTACTAGGTATATTAGCATTCTCTCTTCCATATAACATTCTTTTCTTAGCATTTAATAAATATAATCTTTTCCTAGCTCTAGTTATTCCTACATAACAAAGTCTTCTTTCTTCTTCAACACCCCCCTCTTCATTAAAGGAGTTTTGATGAGGAAATATTCCTTCTTCCATTCCAATTAAGAAAACAATATCAAATTCTAATCCTTTGGCACTATGAATAGTCATAAGAGTTACTACATCTCCATCATCTTCATGTAAACTCATATCAGCAACTAAGCTAATTTCTTCTAAAAAATCTTGTAAATTAACGCTTCCTGTTTGTTCTTCAAAATTAGCTGTAATACTTCTAAATTCCATTAAGTTATCTAATCTTATTTCATCTTCTAAGTTTTCTGTTTCTAACTCATCTTTTAATCCTGTTTTTTCTAATATATCATCTACTAATTCAGTTAAACTTAAAGAATCACTATCCGCTATTAACTCACAAATTAATTCTTTAAACTTTAATTCCTTACCTTCACTTATTACATCAAAAAGACTTTTATTTTCTATATTTGCCTTTTCTTCTAATTTAGCAATTGTTGCATTACCTATTTTCCTTTTAGGAACGTTGATAACTCTTCTTAATGATATATCATCATGAGGATTTAATATTAATCTTAAATAACATATTAAATCTTTTATTTCTTTTCTATTATAGAAATAGAAACTACCAATAACTTTATAAGGAATCGAAGATTTTAAAAATTCTTCTTCTAAAACTCTTGATTGAGCATTAGTCCTATAAAATACCGCTATATCTTTTTTCTTAAATCCTTCATCTAATAACTTCTTTATTTCATCAGTCACTCTTTTAGCTTCATCTTTTTCTGTATAAGCTCTAAAATATTTAATCTTTACTCCTTCTCCACAATTACTTCTTAAATTTTTTTCTTTTCTTTCTTTATTATTTTTTATCACACAATTAGCAGCATCTAATATCATTTTAGTACTACGATAATTATCTTCTAATGGTATTACTTTAGTATTATGATAATCTTTTTCAAAATTCAAAATATTTTTATAATTAGCCCCTCTAAACATATAAATAGATTGGTCTGGGTCTCCAACAACAAATATATTTTGATATTTATTGGCTAATAATTTACTAAATTTATACTGTACTTCATTAGTATCTTGATATTCATCAATTAAAATATATTTATATTTATTTTGATAATGTTCTAATATATCTTTTTTCTCCATAAATAATTTAACTGGTAAAACTAATAAATCATCAAAATCAACTGAGTTATTTCTTTTTAATATTTTTTGGTATTCTTTGTATACTTGATAAGCTATCTTCTCAACTTCTGTATTAAAAAATTTCTCTATTTCTATTTCACTTAACATTTCATTTTTTATAAAACTAATTCTATTTCTAATATAGTATGGAGATATTTCTTTAGTATCATAACCTAACTCTTTAATTATTTTTTTTATAACACTTAAAACATCATCAGAATCTAAAATAGTAAAATTTCTATCCATTCCTAAAGCCATAGCATTTTCTCTAATTATTCTTAATCCAAGAGAATGAAAAGTCCCTAAAAATGTCCCATTATTTGGCACTAATCTTTCTAATCTTTCTCGCATTTCTTTAGCTGCTTTATTAGTAAATGTTATAGCAAGTATTTGATAATCATTAACTCCCTCATTAATTAAATGGGCTATTCTTGTAGTAAGAACCTTGGTCTTGCCTGAGCCTGCTCCTGCTATTACTAAACATGGGCCATCTTTATGCAAAACAGCTTCTAATTGTCTTTCGTTTAAATCATTTAAGTAATTCATATTCTCACAACCCTCTTAATTTATTTTAACATTTATCATATAAGTTGTAAATTAAGGATTTTTCTTTGGGGTGATAAACAATAGAAATATAGAGGAATAGTATGATAAGATACTTTGCGAAAAGTGCCTTTTATTATGAAAAATAGTTGAAAAAAATACGATTATAAGTGATAATATAATTAATTAAATTTCTTTTGAAAAGTGTTAAATATAACTGAAAAAGATTTAAAAAAATTAGTAAATAAAATTGCTGAAAATAAAATAATTAAAAATGAAGAGGGTGAAAAAATGTTCAAAACTAATGATGAATTAACAAAAATATTAAATGAATTACTTAAAAATTTTGAGAGTGAATGTGTAGAATTTAAACGAGCAGAAAATAATTTTGATATAGATAAATTAGGTAAATATTTTTCAGCATTAGGAAATGAAGCAAATTTAAGAAATAGACAATATTCTTGGATAGTTTTTGGCGTTGATGATAAAACTCATGAATTAATAAATTCTAACTTTTATAAAGATAATAATTTTAATAAATTAAAAAAACAAATTTCAGATAATACAACTGATAATATTACCTTTATTGAAATATATGAATTAATTTTAGATGATAAAAGAATTTTAATGTTTCAAGTTCCAGCAGCATCAGGTACTCCAATAAATTGGAAAGGTTTTCCTTATGGCAGAAATGGTGAATCATTAGTTCCTTTAACACCTAATAAAATAGAACAAATTAAATCTACAGCAAATTATGATTGGTCAAGACAAATAATAGAAAATGCTACAATAAATAATTTAGATGAAGAAGCTATTAAATTAGCTAGAGAACAATTTAAAATTAAATATAAAGATAAAAGCGTATCTTATGAAGTAGATAGCTTATCTGATATAGACTTTTTAAATAAAGCAAAACTTACTTTAGATAATAAAATTACAATGACATGTATGTTATTATTAGGAAAGAACGATGATGATTATTTAATGAATGGTTATACACCAAGAATGACATGGAAATTATATGACGAATTTAATGTTATAGATTATGAACATTTTGGCATACCATTTATTACTAATGTTGAAAAATTAAAAGCAAAAATTAGAAATTTACGATATAGATATATGGTTAATGATAATACTTTATTTCCTAATGAAGTTGACCAGTATGATAATTTTATTTTAAGAGAATTAATCAACAATTGTATAGTCCACCAAGACTATAGACTACATGGTAACATAAACGTTATGGAATTTAAAGATAAATTAATAATAACTAATGAAGGTGATTTTATTCCAGGAAAAATTGAGAATGTTTTAAAATCAGGTTTTTCATCTCCATATTATAAAAATCAATTTTTAGCAAATGCAATGGTTAATTTAAATATGATTGATACTGTTGGTAGTGGTATAAGAAGAATATATAATATTCAAAAAGAAAAATATTTTCCAATGCCTGATTATGATTTAAGTGAAGATAATCGTGTAAAAGTTACCTTGTATGGAAAAATAATTGATGAAAAATATAGCAAAATATTGTTTGAAAGTACTAATTTAGATATTACAAAAGTTATGTTGCTTGATAGAGTGCAAAAAAAATATGAAATAACTAAAGAACAGAGTGATTATTTAAGAAAAGATAATTTAATAGAAGGAAGATATCCTAATATTTATATTTCTTCAGATATTGCTAAAATAACAGGTAAAAAAGAAGAATATGTCTATAATTCAGGATTAGAAAATGATTTTTATATGAAATTAATTTTAAAATATTTAAATGAATATGGTTCTGCAAGTAGAAAGGAAATAATAGCACTATTAAATGATAAACTTCCAAAATCATTGGATGATAAAAATAAAATAAATAGAGTAAAATATTTATTAAATATACTAAAAAAAGAAGGAAAGATTTATAATGATACAAAATTAGGTGGTTCATGTTGGAGGATTAAATAATTTTCACCACTTTCACCACTTTTTTTGCCGCTTTCACCACTTTTTTGCCACTTTTGCCGCTTTTTTTTGCCGCTTTCACCACTTTTTTTCACCACTTTCACCACTTTTTTTCACCACTTTCACCACTTTTTTGCCGCTTTTCATATAAATGACAAACTATTAAATAAAAGATGTAAACAGATAGAAAATAGAATTAAAAATATTCATATTTAATTGAAGATAAATACATGATAAAATAACATACAAGTAAAGAACAAGGAGAAATAATTTTATGGAAAATAAATTTAATTTAACAAAAGAACAAAACATATTTATTGCTAAAAGAAATGTTGTAGATTATATTTGGAAAAGTGCAAATTTAGAAGGCATAAAAGTTACATATAAAGAAACAGAAGCAATATATGATGGAGGCATAGTAAATGGACTTACTGTTAATAACATTATTGCTATTAACAATCTAAAATACTCTTGGCAGTTTATCCTCGAAAATGAAGATATAAGCTGTGACTTCAATACATTATGTTACTTACATAAGCTAACTTGTGATAAATTAGTCTTAGAGCAAAATTTAGGAGTATTAAGACGCACATCTGTAAATATTGGTGGGACAACTTGGAAACCAGAGTTTCCTTTTAAAAGTCAAGTTAAAGAAGAATTAGAACAATTATTAAATCAACCTGAAAAAACCAAAACAGAGATAGCTATTGAAATAATGCTTTGGATTATGAGAAGACAAATGTTTATTGATGGAAATAAAAGAGTTGCTATGTTATTTGCTAATAAAATAATGATAGATAACGGTTGTGGCATTATTTCCATCTCTCAAGAAAATCAACCAATATTCTTTGAAAAATTAATTAAATTTTATGAAACAGGAAATAACTCTGACTTAAAAGAGTGGATTTATAATACTAGCATTGATGGCATTGATTTAAATAAATAAAAAAGCTTATGAACTTTAATACATAAAACTATTTTATTGCTTAAGCAGAATTACTCATAATACATACCTACCATTTCCATTACTTTTTTACTTATCCCCATTTTTTTGGCATAATCAGATAGTTTTGCCAAATTTTTATCTTTGCTTTGAATATATTGTTTAACAGATTTTTTTACTTGTTCAAAATCCATTCTACCTTTTGACCTTATAATATCACAAATACATCTTTCTTTATCGTAAATTCTAACTTTATTTCCACTTGGTGTTTCAACTTCAGTAATACCTATTTCATATATATCATCTGATACATAAAAAACATTACATTTACGATTTACAGCAAAAACGTGATAGTTTTGTGGAACAGTTACTGTATAATTATATGGAAATTCTTCAGTCATACCATAAAAATATAGAGCATTCATATGGGAAAAAATAGCTTTTTTATATTTTTGTTGAAAGGAAAAATAACTATCTTCAAGAGCACTTGGTGAAAGATAAATACCTCTTGAAACTTTTTCAATATCATTATTTTTTTCCATAATTGATAGATATTGTCTACTAATATTTAGAGGCTCTATCATTCTTGTAGAAAGCATTCCATTATTAGCCTTCATTAATTGCTTTATAGTATCAGTAAAGATTTTTGATTGTTTATCTGGATATTTTATCAGTAACTCCTTAATTGCATTAGACATGATATTTATACCTTTTAGTTGTTCTTGCATTGGCTTTGATAGTTGACTAAGCTGATACTTAATTTGACTCATGGGCTCCTTTACTGAATTAATAACTTCCACATAATTTTTAAGAATATTACTATCAATTTTATAATTGATTTTCTCTGTCATTTTCATAACAATCCCCCTTTATTTCCATGACTATTACACTGAATTTATATCATTTTTCAGTTTATTTGTCAAACAATCATATTATAAAAATCTACCCCTAAAAGAGGTAGATTCCTTAATCAGCCTATAAGCTATAAATTACTTTCTTTTCTTTTTCTTACGGTCATCAGCAAAAATATCATACATTGTTTCATCTTCATTTTTTGCTGAGTTATTTTTTTCATAATTTTCAATAATCATTGTTGCTTCTTCTACTTGTTCTAAAACATCTTTATGTGTTTTCTTACCCTTCTTAGAAGGTGATGATACTTCTTCATTTTCAATTTTTACTTCATTTTCTTCTAAAGGACTCTCTTCTTCATTTTTAGTTTTCTTAGTTTTTTTCTTATCCTTCTTTTCCTCTTTTACAGGAACATTTTTTAATTCAATATTTTCATTTTCTTTTAATTTAGCTATAATTTTTTTCTTCTTTGGTCTAGTTAAAATTAATATAAGGATTAGAAAGATTAAAAAACAACCACCAATTACTAAATATAAAACAACATCTCGGTATTTAGCTAATTCTTCTTTCAAAGGAATTAATTGTTCTTCATTATAACGAATATATGAATTTTCTTTACTATCATATAAATAATAAGTACTTTCTCCATTAATAATATTAGTCGCGTATATAACAGCATATAAAGAATCTTCACTAGTTTTTAAACAATCATAATTAACATTATTTATTTTAACTTGACTTTCAATGTATCCCTCTAATACTTCTGGAATTTTTTGAATAAATAAAGTCATTTGGTCTGATTTAATCTCTTCATATATTTCATAAGTTTTTTTATCTTTATCATATTTAGCTAATCTTAATTTTCCTTTATCATCTTTAATTCCTACTAAATAAATATTTGTAGTCTCATTAAAGTAACAAGGTATTTCTATGTTATTAATTGTTATCTTACTTTCTTCATATAATTCTGGCTTTTCAAAATTTTTCAAATTTTTCATTATTGTATAATTTTGTCCATTTACACTTACATTTACAGGGTTATTGTCTTTAACATTAACAGTTACTTTGTAAACTTTGGCAACACCTGATTCACTAGTTGCCGTAACTTCAAAAACATTAGCCCCCTCATTTACTTCAAATTCTCCAGTTCCACTTAAAGAAGCATAACTACTTTCTACACTTCCATTTATTTTGATTTTATTGACACTTGATGGAACTTCTACTGTGTATTCTAATGTATCAGAATTAAAATCCGGACTTAATTTATAACCATCTACTCCAAGAGACTCTAAATTATTATTAGTGTCTAATTGTCTTGGGGCTTGAACAGTTACAATCTTTCTTTCTGAAACTCCATTAGTAGATAAATTTTGGTCAGTTATATCTCCAGAAACACTAAAACTAATTTGTCCAACTGAAGTTGCTTTACAAGTTACAGACAAAGTTGTATTAGTATTACTCCCATTTCCTGAGTCTCCAACACCATCATCTCCTAAAGAGCACCCACTTGTCGCCCCCGTTCCACTTCCTTGTAAACTCCATGCAGCTGCTCCATTTATATTTACATAAAATGTTACCGAACTACCAGCAGTTACATAATCACTACTAGAAGTTACAGAAAGCGATAATGCTTGAGTAACACTCATAAATCCTAAAAATGTTATTATTGTATAAACTATTTTTTTCATATATTAACTCCCTTTTTACGCTTGATTAATATTTTTCTTGCCTAATAAATGTTGTCTTAATCGTAATAAATCTGATGAATTTATTGAGCCACTTATTGTATTTACATGAGCCGCTTCTTGATATGCCCCTTGTAAAGTCACTTTCTTTAATAAAGCTTGACGCATTTTTAACAAATCAGCTGAATTGATTTTACCATCACCTGTTAAATCACCGTAAATAACAACTGTTAAGACTTCACCATTTTTAAATGTTAAAGTTGAGCCTGTTGTAAGAAGTTCACTATCTCCTAATAAACCTCCACTAGAATTTTTAAATGTTACATCATTTCCAACAATTTTTTTAAGCGAACTAACATTTGTATTTAAAGATATATTTGTAACAAAATTACTTTTTCGATTCATATTCATTTTTGATAAATATGTAGCCGTTGGAGTTACATTATTTGTATTGTCATTCTTATTAGGAGTACTACTACTATTGTTGTTATTATTATTTTGATTTGAGTTTACTGGTTCACTAGATATTGACCCCTTATATACACCTGATGCGTCTTTACTAGCTCCACGAGCTGCATACACAAGTCCTGCTAATACTGGATTTTCTTCTGATGAATAAGCTCCAATATTAAAGAAGTTATAAAACCCCTCATATGTTGAACCTTTATAAGTAAATCTTTTCCCACTACTAGCAGTTCCCATATTTACTCCCATCTCTTGCTTAGCTAAAGACGCTAGATAAACAGGATTAATATTATGAGTTTTTCCAGCTTCTACAAATATATCAGCATAAGATAACTTATCCACACTATCTTTACCACTCATAAATGTATTGTTTAAAACACTTTGAACAACACTAGCTGTCTGAATTTTATTATAACTTAAATCTTCAAACATTAAAATGCTATCTAAATCTAAAAAGTTTCGTGGATCAAGATAGTATTCAATAGTTGCTGTATTAGCAATATACCAACCTGGTTCTGTTTGTTTTAATGGAGAATCATAACAAGAAGAACAAGCATTTATTGAATTAATCCATCTTTCTTCTTCAACAGCTTTTTTAAAATCAATATTTGTTTGCATTCCTTTAAATGTCCAATTAGGATAACTTTTGTGAAGTTCCCTAATCCATGTCTTATAGCTTTCTGGGAATCCCTCTGCATTTAATTTTTTCTCAAATTCTTGGTCAGTTACAGGTGTTGTATTTTTCTTTGGTACACTATCAGTTGGATGTTTAGTTGCCTCAGGCATATTTTTAAATATAGGTATTGAAAATGTAAGTGGTAATTTTAATAACCCATTATCTCTATATGATATATATGAGTTATAAGCTTCACTACAAGGAGCTGCTAAATTAGCCATGTATTGATGTGAATAAAGTGCATACCCACTATTAGGATTAACATTAAATTTTTTTAAATAACTTGTGTTTTGTCCCTCGGCAATATAATCATATGAAATAAACTTAGCTCCCCCAAAAATGGCTTTTTTAGGACTAGTCCAAGGTCTATAATCATCATTATCTTCTACAGCAAATGTTATATAATCACTACATACAAAACCATTTTGATTATTATAATTAACATTATACCAGCCAGCATCACACCCAGCTCCTCCAACTTTTTCACTTTTTAAAAGAAGTAATTTATCTCCATCATTTAATGAAGCCATAGAACGAAAACCTACTCCTGCCCCTTCTCTAAACATTACACTTGTTCCTGTTATATAAACATAAGTTAAAGCTTTAGAAGAGACACTAAAAAGAATAAATGAACAAGCCATTAATATAATATAGGATACAATTTTATAAATTTTTTTGCTCATATTATTCCTCTTTTCATTATTATAATTATAGCAAATAATCTTTTATATTTAAAGACTCGACAAAATTTTTTATGTAAATAAACTATCAAGGATTGAGAATTTAAAAAATTTATTATATAATTTATTAGAACTTAACAAATAAAAAGAAAGGGTTGTACATATGAAAGTTTTAATGAAAAAAATCAAATTAGCTAGTGGAGGTATGAAGTTTTTCTATTTTTTTAGTTTAATTTTGTATATTGTAACTTATGTCTTTTTTGTAATTAATGTTATTAGTTTGCAAGGAATTGAAACATTAATTAGAATTCTTATTTTAGTCTTCTTTGGTCTTTTTGGTATTTTATTTGCTATATTTGGCTTAACTTCTCTTATCCAAAAGAAGAAAAAAATATTTATTCCTTTTGTTGTATTTGCTCTTTTGTTTAGTATTACTTTTGGTATTTCTAGTTATTTTATTAGTAAACTATATAATCGCCTAGAAAGTTTTACTCAAAGTGATACTAGTACTTACACTACTGTTTTATTAACCCTAAAAGATACTGAAATTACAAGTGATAGTATTTTAGGAATGATTAATAATGAATCTAATCGTGAAAATTATATTTTAGCTAAAGAAATGATTAAAGAAAAAAATATTAAAAATGAAATTAATGATAAAGATTTTGATGATATATATATTTTAGTCTCAGCCTTATATAATGGTGAAGTAGATGGAATATTTATTACTAAAGATTATCCAGTATTACTTGGTAATGAAGAAAAATATCAAAATATTTTATCAGAAACTAAAGTCGTAGAATCTTATTCTAAAAAAATGAAAACAGAAGAAAGTAATATTGTTAGTAATAAAAGTTTAACTGAACCATTTACTATTCTAGTTTTAGGAGTTGACTCAGAAAATACCGACCGCTTAGACCCCAATGCCGCATTTAATGGTGATACTCTAATGTTGATAACCTTCAATCCTAAAACTTTAAGTGCTACCATTTTCAGTGTTCCAAGAGATTTATATGTCCCAATAAGTTGTAATGGTAACCGCTACAACAAAGTAAATGCTGCTGCTTATGGTGGAACAAGCTGTGTTATGGATACAATTAATAATCTAACAGACATTGATATTGATTACTTTGTAAAAGTTGATTTTAAAGCTGTTGTTGATTTAGTTGAAACAATTGGGGGTATTGATGTTGAAGTTGAAGCTCCTGATTATGATTATTATAACAGTATATATGGTGGAAGATTATGTGAACAAAATTCCTTAAGACAATTTGGTGAACATCTAATTTGTATGGAAACAGGCATGCAACATTTAAATGGAGAACAAGCCCTAGCCTATGCTAGAAATAGACATGGATATTTAGAAAGTGATATAGCTAGAAACCGTCATCAACAACAAGTTATCGAAGCCTTAGCTAAAAAATTAGTAAAAACATCAAGCTTTAGTGATTTTGAAAATATTTTAGATACTATAAGCCGTCATATAGCAACCAACATGAAAACAACTCAAATATTATCATTTTATCAAACTATTAAAAATATGCTAACTAATGCCCTATCTGGACAAGATTTTATTACTATTCAAAGAATGCAACTAACTTACTATAATCTTGAAGTAAATGGAACCTCAGCTCTAGGTTATTACAGTGGTAGCATGAAAGCCATAACAGAAGCTATGGAAGAAAATTTAGGAATTAAACAAATTGAAACAATTAAAACTTTTGCTTATGATTATTATGAAGACAATGCTCGTAAAAAAGATATTGTAGGATTAGGTATCTATTCTGGTTCTAAACTAAACTTCTTACCAAGCTTTGTCGGAAGAAGTGTTAGTGAAGCTAAATCTTTTGCTAACAATAATGACTTATCTTTAAATATTGAATATATTGAAGATAAAACACAAATGAATGGAATTATTTTAAAACAAAGTGTTGCCCCAGGAACTATTACTGATAACATATCTGGATTTACAATATATGTAAATGAAATAAAAAATAATGATAATGACACAAGTAATACTAAACCTAATAAAGAAACTAATAATAAAGATGACAAAGAAGAAGATGAAGATACCCAAAATAATTCTTCTACTACCAACAATGATAATAAAGAAGATAATAACACTAATACTGATAATGATACTGATGAAAGTAACACTGGTAATGAAGAAACCCCTGATAATGAAGAAAACGACAACCAAGAAACTTCTCCATCAACTACTGATGACCCTCTAAATTCTCTACCTGGTAGTCCTACTACCGAAGAAAGTGAAGACGAATAAATAAAACTTATTTGTCTTTTTTAATAGTTCTAAATTTTTCGGTTCCAACCGTAAAACTTCGCAAAAAAGTATTTTTTTCGGCTACAGTCGAAAAACTTGACAAATTAATATTTTCATTATATATTTAAGATAGTGTGAAAAGTTTTATGGAAAATTAATAACACTAGTTGAAAAAGATATTAAGATGAAAATCTTGATATAAA
>CANRKL010000025.1 GCA_947631205.1 uncultured Bacilli bacterium
ATGTGTTTGGATTATTTTAACGTCTTCATTGACGATTTTTGTCGTGGACAAAATTTATGTTTTTATTTTCAACCTTAACCCTCCTAAACAAAAAGAATGATACCCTTAAAGACGTCTATTATAAGACGGTACCATTCTTTATTTCACTTTAAAATTTTTAACGAGGTCTCCCCCGGACTATTTAGTCACTTTCAAAAGGAGTAACAAATTAGTTTTTTTATTTGGTCACACCTACCCCAAACTCTCTTTGAAAAAAATTCTAATTTATCATGTCTTTTGATTAACGTTTTACCAATTTTAGATTATCACTTTATTCCCAATTATGCAAGATTATTTTTGACATATTTAATTATTTTTATATTTTATATAATAAAACAAAACTTATAATTTATTTATTCACTTTTACTAATTTGCTTCTTACTCTTTCTTTAAATTTGTCTATTTCTCTTTCTGTTATCTATAGTTTATAAAAATGCCTTTTATTTTAAAAAAATTTTCCAATATAATTATAAAAAAATATAATGCTTATTTAAACATTATATTTTTCTTAATTACTAATTACTTGAGTTACATCATAACCAAAATATTCTAACAACGCAACTGCTTTACTACTATGTATCCCTTTCTTACAAATTAAATAGTATGATTTATCTTTGCTTAAATATTCTTGATAATGAAGCATTAATTTTTGATATGGAATATTTTTAGCTCGATAATCATGATATTCCATATAATCAAGAGGATTAGATAAGTCAATTAATTCTCCCATACTTTCTTGATAATTTTTAATACTAATTCTTTTCATTAGATTATCACCTAATTTAAAGTATGAAAAAAATTATGCTATAGTTATAATAAATGTCTATCTAACTCTTGTTAATTTTAAAGTATAGTTTTCTTTTAAAACATCATAACTACTTAATGGAAAATTTACTCTATTAGCTGTTTTATAATCATTATCATTTATAAAGTCCGCGTCCATATAATTACCTAATATAGTTGCAAGTTCTTCAAATGTCGTAATCATTTCCCCATTTTTTAAATTAATTGATGAGATTAATTCAATAGTTAAATCTGGATTAATAGGTTCAATTTTTTGGGCATAATCAATAACCTTTTTTATTCCAAATTCTGATAAATTAACATATATTTTGTCATAAATATTTAAATTATGAAAACCATCTGCTTCTTCATTACCATATAAGTATATTTCATCATTAGTAGCTAAAACACTATCACTACCAAATAAAGCTAAAAAACTAATAATTCTCATATCTAAATAATTATCATGTAATTTTCTTTTTAAATTATATGCACTTTCATAAGCTTGAGAATCATATAATCTTTTAATTATTTCTTTTACTTTTTTTTGACCAATCCCTGTAAGTTCAAATAAAGCTCTATCATATAAATTAAATTTTTCCATTAAACATTCTCCTTTAGAAGTTCTTATATTTTACTCTATTAATCATCAAAATGCAATAAGAAAATCAATCTTGCATTAAAAAAGAAACATAACATTAGCTATGCTTCTCTATTTTTAATCTTCATGAAAAAAATCATCAAAAAATTCATCATCAGTAATTCCATCATCATTCATAACTATTGATTCTGTATCTATATTAATTTTTGGTTTATCTCTATTATCATTTTTTTCATTTTCAGCTTTTTCTTTAGCTTTCTCTTTTTCTTCTTCTTCATCTAATTCTTTTATTTTCTTATCAATATCCGCTATCATTCTATCTATATCTTCATTAGATAAACTAGAGTTTGGCATCTTAGGCATAGGATTATTTAAAGGACTATTCATAAATGGATTAGGCATCCCAAATCCCATTCCAGAACTTGCAAAAGGATTAAATTCATTATTAGGGTTATTATTATTTTCTAACATTTGTTTTCTTTTTTCTTCTGACACATATTTTTTTATATCAAATATTTCTACAGGTTTTGTTGTTCGATGTGGAAAATCTAATTCTTTTCTTTCTATTCCCCAATTTATTTTAAAATCTGGTTCTAAATATGTTTTATATGGTGACATTCTTGACCTAATAATAATAGCTTGAAATAATTTCATTTTTTGTAAGTCTGTAATTGTTACTAAAGGTGTTGAAGCTGTTTTATCTTTTTCTTTACTTTTAACTTCTCCACACATTTTACTTATTTCTTCTAAAGCTGCCATTTCGGTACTTATTAAATATATCCAGTTATTACAATTACCTTTAATTATTTCTGCAACTTCTTTACCATAAACATCATTTAATTGAGAAAAGTTTTGAATTATAAATGTAAATCTTATTTCTCTACTACGAGCTGCTGATACCATAGAATCAACATCACTTAAAGGTGGCATATTAGCAAATTCATCTAAAATAAAGTTAGTTCTAATTGGTAGTTTTCCACCATTTTCTTTAGCAACATCAATAAGTGTTTCATAACATTGTTTTAAAAATATAGTTAAAAGTCCATGATAAGTAGTTTTTTCATCATGAATAATTAAGAATACCGCTGTCTTTTCTTTACCTATTAAACGCATATCAAAATCACTGTAAGATAACATTTCACTTAATTTTTCTCGAGAAGAAAATAATCTAATTTTCTGTCTAAAAGTAGATAAAATACCTCCTTTAGTTTCACTTGGAGCATTAATAGTATTTGAAGCAAAAATATATTCTGATGAATCAGCTCCTTTTAAATTAAAGTATTCATTAATATAATGACTTGTTGCAAATCTCTCTTCACCAACAGTACTCATAAAATTAATAGAATTTAAGTTTATTTGTTCTTCTTTGGCATCTTTAAATAATCCTAAAGCTAAAGCCGAAAAATAGTCAGCTGCAGATTGTTCCCAAAACTGTGATTCTTTATTTTTAGGGTCTACTAAAATATTATTAGCAATATCTTCTAGTAACTCAGTTGCCTTATCTTTATTTCCATTTTTATAATTTTGATAAGGTGCTGTTAGGGGATTCCAAGCATTACCATCTTCTGGGTCACGAAAATTTAAAACAATTATATTATATCCTTGTTCTTTTAAATAACTACCACAATACTTATATAATTCTCCCTTAGGGTCAGTAATAATCATACTTTCCCCTTTTTTAGCTAACAAATTTACTTGAGGTTTAACTATTGATTCTGATTTACCTGAACCAGTTGTACCTATAACTAAAGTATGATACTGAGAATTATCAACCCACAAATCTGTTCCATTATTAATCAAAGGAACCCCTGCTCCATCAACTGTTTTATCAATTGCTTTTACATGAACTACCCCTTTATCTTCTTTAATTTCTTTATCTTTAGCCCATCTTGAATAACCTTTTTCTTCTTTATCTTTAACATTTATAAGATGTTTACCACTCTTATCTTTATCAAAAATATAAGAAGATACACTAGAAAAAATCATAACTAAAGCCACAATAAACATAAATAAAGTTAAAAAGATATAATCTGGTCCAAAAGCTGGAAAAGGATTTAATCCATAAAAAGTTCCATCATTAGCAAATGAAGAAAAATTTAAAACAGCTATTGCACATAGATATAGTAAAAATACACAAAATATTACAAAGATAATAAAATCTTTAGAAGAAACTCTAAATTTCATATAAGTGCCTCCTTAAACTTTCTATATTATACACTAAAAAAAGAAAAAAATATAGTTATTCAGCAAAAGTTATATCTACTTCATAATTCATAATACTTTTTTCCGTAAAGGTATAGATATTATAATTATAGTCTTTTATTACATATATTCTTTTTTCACCACCACTAGCTAGTGAACAATCATAAATATTAGGACTAATTTTATCTACTTTATCTTTCATATAATTTACATATTCATCTTTAGAATTAAATCTTCTCCCTGAAAAATCTTTAGAAGTTAAATCATAAGTCTCAGCAACATCTTTAGTAATTTGATTATAAAAAAGAGAATAATATAGATTACATATATAGTCTTCAGTTATTACTTTAGAACCTTGCATTTGATTATCATTATTATTTAAAATACTAATTGTTTTAAAAGGTAATTCTGTTAATTGAAAATCTTCTATAGGATAAATAGAATAAGCTAATGTCTCATAGTCTACTGCCACTAAAAATTTAACATTTTCATCTATTAAATCTAAAGAATCAAAATTATTTTGATAAATATCTCCAATAGCAAAATAAACATAATTATCATTTATTACTTTATAAGACATAGACTTAACCCTAATATTTAGATTATCATTATTCTCATATTTTTTTACTCTATCCAAAACATTATTTAAAGTAATATTTTTTTCTGTAAGATATTCTTTACTTAAAAGATTATATAAAACATCTTGTTCATCTAAGGAAGACAAATACTTATTTAAATCATTTACAACTGAGAAAAATGAAGGATAATCTACAACATACTCCATATCAAATAATTTAGTATAATAATTAAGATTTTCTTCGTATTCTGATGGAACATTTTCTTCTTTATTCATATGGAAAAGGAAAGCGACAATTAGAAAAATGATACCAAAAACTAAACTTACACCTACTATTTTTTTTACCTTATTTTTTTTCATCAAATCACTCTCCACAATCATTTAAAACATATTCAAAATACCTATCAACATATGGTGCCCTTTGATTACAATAATATTCTCCAGGTTCTTCAAACACATTACAGAATTTACTTTCTTTTTCAGCTAAGGTTATTGTGTTATCACTACTCTTAATATAATTATCAACACTCTGATAAGAATTCTTTAATTCATTTAACATAAATTTTATTTGATTTTCTAACACGTTACTATCCTCACCATAAGTATCAATTAAAGCTTTTTTTCTACTGCCTGTCCACTGAATAATTCCATAAGCAAGGCTTCCTGATGAAGTATTTAAAGCATCTGGATTAAAACCACTTTCAGCATTAATATTATTTAAAATAACAGCAATAGCCTCATCTGGATAATTATTTTTCTTTAAAGTTTTACATATTGATTGTTGATTAGTATTTCCAGAAACAAAGCTTCCATCTCCATTACAAATTGGTCTTGGATTAGCTGATGAAACATAGTTTAGTGGATTTACTGGCGAACCATTTACATTGACTTGAAAATCTAAATGTGGTCCTGTAGAATTACCAGTATTACCTAACTTACCAATTACTTGTCCTTGTTTTACAAAATCACCAGCTGAAACTAGCACTCTATCTAAGTGACCATATCTTGTTTTAGACCCATCACTATGAGTTATGTATACAGAATTACCTAACATTCCTCCACAAGAATATATTCCGGGAATACAACCAGTAGTTACAATAGTAACTTGTCCATCAGCTGCTGCGATGACGTTTGTTACTCCCTCAACTCCACCACCAATATCAATAGCATTATGATTAGTACTAGCACCTGCAATAGGAGAAGAACGGGTTCCAAATGGACTAGTTATAACTGTTGCCTCTGGTTCATTTTTCGCATAAGTTATACCACCTTCATCTGTTGTATCAGCACTTCCAATAGGCCACCAAAGACATCCTGCCCCACTAGCTTCTTGCTCACAATCTCCTTCTTCTAATCCCCAAATAGCTTTTCTAGTAGCGTTCATTTTTCGCATTTGCCATTGACCATATTTGTATTGCTCTTCTTCTAATACAGGAATACAATATCCCACACCAGCAGCATTACAAGACTTATCCGCAGCACAAGCATCTGCAACTCTACTTGGAAGGCCATCAGGAAATACTTCATTTTTATAATTACAACCACCTAAGCTATTTCCTCCAGGATTATACCAATATTTTCCTAATTGAGCATAACGCATTAATAAATCGTCCATATCTTTATAACTTGCATTAACATCGCTACAATACTCTTTAATTGCTTGTGCAAAAACTGTTGATGATAAACCACCACTTTTATCTAAATCTTTAGCATAGTGTTTACAATCAGCGCCAAACTGAGGATTAGTACAGTTCCAACCCCAAAAATTATAAGAAGTAGGCTGTTTATCCATTGGAGAAAATCCTTCACTAATAGCTCTTGCAACTATAAACTCAGGATTCAAATTATTTTCAACACCTAAATCATAAATTAATCCAGCATTTTCTTTAAAAAATTCCATACTAGTAGAAGAATTACCATCATAATTTTCTAATCCTCTAACAAACTGATTTTTAGTTAAAGTAGTTTTGTGTAAATCCATCGCCCCACAATTAATATTAGTTTTTTCATCTTCATCTTCTTCATCTTTATAAATTGTTTTATATTGAAAATTTCCTATAAAATAACTTAATATATCATCTCCCCCTAAACCATATTCATCTAATAAATATTTAGCAGCATATACATTATAACCACTAGTATCATCATTATGACGCCATTTTCTAAATCCCGTATCATCTTCATACCAACATGATGGATTATCTTCATTGGGCTGGTTACATGGACAATGTTTATAGACATCATCTTTTATATTTTCTTCAATGTATTGAGCGGGTATTTTAAAATCAGGAACTCCAAAAATTGTATAGTAATCAGAAGCTAATTGGTCATAACAAAACATTGATACTTTAACAGGTATAACTTTTTTCTTATTAACATATGTAGCAATTAAGCCATTTGATTGCTCTAAAGCCCGATTAAGAGTTTTATTATTATTAGAATATGTCTGTAATTTAAAATTATATGTAATATTACAATTATTATTTACAGCCTCAGTCCTTAAAGCTACCGCTAATGATTTATATATATGATAATAATTAGCTTCATCAAAATCATTAAAATCTTTAGTATAAGTATAAGTTGCATTAGCTACATATTTTTCCATGTCTAAAGTCTCAAAATTATAATTACCTCCTAATACATCATATTTAACAGTTACATTTTGACATTTATTTTCTACATATAAATAATCAGTTGTATTAGTTGAGACACTTATACCTAATATGGCTACTAAAGCAATAATTATTATAACAAAAGGAACTAAAGCTATAGCTAATTTAGTTTTCAATAATTTTTTAATTAAATCTTTGCTAGCTACTCCTAAAAAATGTCCACTTTTAGGAGGTTCTATATCCATTTGAGTATTCTCTTCATTTAAATTATCTTCTTGTGGTAGAGCTTCATTATTTTCTATTTCATTTTCATTTTCAGTTAATTCTTCATCTTTATCCACTCTTACCACCTCTTTTCAAGCTACTAATATTGTATCAAAAAGATACGCAAAAATCTATATGTATAATTTCATAATAAAAATCCAAAAAGATTTTGTAGAACTATTGTTAAAATATAAAGTTAAAAAGAATTTAATTAAAAAAGTATATTCGGATTTCCAAATTTAAATTTTATCCTCCTTCGGATATCATTATTTTAATTAAATACAAATTTGACATATAATATTTTCTTTGATATATTTTTTATACCAAAAAGACATTTATTGCTTTTTAGGAAACTGTGTTCAAAAAAACGTATCGGATTACAACCGAATGACTGTGGTCTTTAAGACTGTATGGCTGTTACTAATATGTAATAGCTATTTTTGTGTCAAAAATTTATCATAATAAAAATGGTAACTTACTTACCACTTAATATCAATTTTAAGCTTATCAATCATAAAACGATAAACACATAAGAATGCTCTAAATAAATGTAGTTTATAAAATATTTTAACTACCCATAACTTAAAGTTACAATGATATTTTAAAACATAAGATAATTTAGTATAAACAGATTTTCTCCAAGTTGGAAAATTAGTATTTAAAAAATCATTATTTTTTTCTATTGCTTCTTTTAAATTACACTCTTTATCATAAGATAATCTAAACATTAAAGATACTCCAAGATGTAAAAATGCCATCGCGTCTAATAATTCTAACATATAATCTTTATTAGGACTTTTTAAATATACTTCTCTTACTTCTTTCATAGCTTGATAAGTTGAATTTACTTGAGTCTCTTTTATTGAAGTAATTATTGAACCTTCTCTTACCATATAATAAACTAAAGACTCATCAACAAAAACAACTTTTTTAGCATTTATATAAATTAAAAGTAAAAACATCATATCATCTAAAATTTTAGGAGGATGTTCTAGGTCTTCCTGAATCTTTAAAAGATTACTTTTATAAATTTTATTCCAAGGTGCTCCATTAAGTTCTAATAAGCCTCCTGGATTTTCTTTGATTGAAAAATCTTTTTTTTCATTCTTGCACATTTCTCTACTATATAATTTTCCACTATCCATATCTACTCGGTCAAATCCACAAACCGCTATATCTGAATTAGCTTCTTTTGCCCTATTATATAATTTTTCAGCATATGTTAAAGCAACATAATCATCACTATCTACAAAACCAATATACTCTCCTTTAGCTACTTTAATACCGTCTTTCCGACCTTTCCATACCCCTTCATTTTTTTTATCAATAATAACTATTTTATCAGGATATTTTTGACGATAATCTTTTAATATTTGTAAACAATTATCTGGTGAGCCATCATTAATACATATTATTTCAATGTCTTTAAGAGTTTGATTTACTAATGAATCTAAACAACGAGGCAAATATTTTTCTACTTTATAACAAGGAACAATTATACTTAATTTTTTTTTCTTTTCTTTCATTTCTACCACCTACTTTTTTATGGAAATTAAAACAATACCTATAATAACTAAAATTATACCTATCGTATTTAATGCACTTATTCCTTCTTTAAAAAAGAAATAACTAAGTAATAAAACAACAACTTGAACAATTCCTGTAGTAAGAGGAACAATATAACTTAAATCATAGGTAGTTAATAGTTTTTGCCATAAAAGAAAACTTCCAATATAAAGAATAAACCCTAACATAGTTATAAATCCAATCTTAAAAGTTAAGCCTCCTTTTAAAGAAAGCATTAAAGAGTTCCCTCCAACTTTTAAACAAAATAAGCCTCCCGTTGTTAAAAGAACATATATGAAAGTTAAAATATACTTCATTTTTTATCCTCCACTTCTTTTTTTAAAATTGATAATTCTTGAATTAACAGAGTTGTTTTTTTCTTTTGATTAGCCACCATTACTGTTAAGACTAAAGTTAAAAATAACAAAATTCCAATAAACATTGATAGTATCATATTAGATAATAATTCAAATCCTAATAAATTAGCTAGTGAATACATAAGATTAGGTGTAACTGTAATTAATACAATTACTAAAACTGCAAATAACCATACTAAAGCATATTTAACTGGAATTTTTCTTTTGCGCAACAAATAAACAATAACTGTTAGTAATAAAACCGCAAAAATCATTACCATTAATACTAAATTTTTAGCCATCACTTATACCTCCTAATTCCCGCAATTAAAATTGATAAGCAAACATTAATCATATAATAAGCATCTTTCCAAGTATGAATAGATGAAGAACCCCCTATTCTTTCTTTCATATTTACTCCTACTTCTAAAACTTTATATTTGCTTTTAACTATCTCAACTATTGTAATAGGTTCTGGGTATTCTATTGGATACTCTATAGCAAACATTTTAATTATATCTTTATTACTAGCTCGAAAACCACTTGTTGTATCATATTCTTTAAATCCACAAGCAAGTTTAATAAAGAAAGACAATATTTTAATTCCAGTTCTTCTTGCTTTACTTGTTTTAAATTCACTAGTATTATCTATAAATCTACTTCCAACTACAAAATCAGCTTCATTATTAATAATTGGTCTAATAATTTTTTCAACATAATTTATATCATGTTGTCCATCACCATCAAATTGAACAGCTATATCATAATCGTTTTTTAAAGCATATTTATAACCTGTTTGGACAGCCCCACCTATTCCTAAATTATAAACTAAATTTATATGAGGATACTTTTTTTCTTTTAATATTTTTTCTGTCTTATCAGTTGAGCCATCATTTATTACTATAAAATCGTAATTAGTATGATGTTCTTTGTTATACTCTTTAATTTCTTCACAAGTTCGTTCAATATTTTCTTCTTCATTGTAAGCTGGGATAATTAATAAAACTTTATTCATATACTACACTCCTTGGCAATCAACTTTATATATTAATATATTATCATGACTATAAATTTTTTTAAATGATACATTTTCATTATTATATTTTTCTGGAATTTCTTCCATAGATGTTACATAATCTACATCTAAAGTACATAATTCTTTAGATGGAATTTTAACTACAACTTGGTCTGGAATTGTACTACTAAATTCTATATCATCATCAGTTAAACTAATTGTTACATGAGCATATCTATTATATACATCTTCATATTTTTTTTCTGGATCAAGTTTATGCCACAAGTCTAAATTAGGATAAGCATTGGTAGTATTAATTACTTTAAGACCATTCATGGCTAAATAATTACCTACAAAAATAGAATCTAAAGCTGCAAAACGATAATCATTGTCTTTTAATTTTTGTAATTCTTGACTAATAGGTTTTTCATATATCCCATTAGTTCCTTTCATAATTGGATTTACAAGGACTGTTGATTCTAAAGTTATAACTATTATGGAACCCGCAAATAAAATTTTAAAAGCTTTCTTTTGAGATAAGATACTCAGTGTTGGTATAAGAAGAAGTAATAAAGCAAATATTGTTTTATTTTTTGATACATAAAGAGGTGATACTCCCATTCTTGCTTCATAAATAGTATAAATTGATAATAAAATTAAAATAATTGGTAGAATAATTTTTTCTTTTTTAGTTGTTAATTTTATTTTATCTATAAGTAATATAAGAACAAATACTGAAGTTAAAGAGGCAATTACAGCTACTCTTGGACCCATTGAAGAAGAAAATAAGCTAATCTTTGCTAACCAAGCGGGAATTTCAATAGATGAAACGATAAATAATACGATTGTAAGACATACCATAATGATTAAAAGAAGATTTTCTCTCCATTTTTTTCTTTCTTTAATTAGATAATAGATAGCTAATACAAGAACCATTGGAAATAAAGAATAGAATGTTCCATTTTCACATGGATTAGGATAATCAAAGAATGGATAATAAATAGCTACTGGATAATAAAACATTAAAGGATAGCCATACCCACCTCTTGAAAATCTACTTCCTGGATAAACTGTTTGCAATAAAACTTTTAAAGTATCCGAACTTTTTATCATAAATATTGCTAAAAATAATCCAAAAAAGCCAATCGATATTAATAAAGGTACAAAATCTTTTATATGAAACTTATTATCTTTTAAATAATCATAAAGAAGATAAAGTGCTAAACAAAGATATAAATAACCTAAAGGAACCATCCAAGCTGGATATAATGTAAAGAAATAAATACTAAAGCCAAAGCCAATCATTAAAGCTGGAATTATTTTTTCTTTAAAACTTTTTTTCTGTAAAAAATGGTAAAACATAACAATTGCTAAATTTCCCCCAACTAACATTTCTATTAGTAAAGATGAATACCACCAATAAATAGCTGGAGCAAATGAGACAGACAAAGCTCCAATTAAAGATGCTATCTTTTTCTTTTTAGTAAGTATCATAAATAGTTCAAAAGTTACTAAGAATAAACAAATAAATCTTCCATACCAATAAAAAGACATTCCATAATCTTTACCAAACAATATAAATCCAATAAAGAACGGCTTTACAATTGTCATAATACTTAATACAGGAGCTGGAACAGTAGCAAAAACATCAGTAGGAGTTGCCCGCATTAAAGGATTAAAATAGTTATAACCTGTTATAGCTTGAGCTTGTTGATATGTAAAATTGACTAACCACTCATCACTTCTAATATATCTTGGCGCACCCAATATAGGCTTTAAAGATGTAACATAATCTTTTGGTTCTATATAGGTATTCCAAGCTCCATAAGAACTACCATTAAACTTTCCTAAAACAATAATAGCTAGTATTAAAAAAGCAATGGCATATCTTTTTTCATAAATAAAATCATATATTTTTTTAATTGGAATAAATAAGTGCGAAGCAAGATAAAAAGTTAAAATCCATACTAATAAAAACATAAAGAAATCTAATTTAAATATTACTTCTAAACTTAATTTATCATTTATAATATATATTGAAAATAAATAACTTAGTAAAGTTTGAATAACAATTATTAAAATAATCCATTTTTTACTTTTAATTTTCATACTACTTTTTCTCCTTTTTATCTAAGACAAACCATCCTTTTTTACTATAGTTTGGATTATAATATTTATCAAAATAAATAGTACCTCCCCATTTATTATACATATACCTTTCTTCACTTTTAAATCTTTTATATTTCTCACCTGTTGTATCTAATCCCCTTGATTTAGATTCATAATGCATTAATTCTACTTGAGGCAATATTACATTATAATAACCTTGTTTTAAAACTTTGATATTAAAATCAATGTCATTATAAGCTACTTTTAAGTCTTCCTCTAAACCATTTACTTCATTATAAATAGATTTTTTAACCATTAAACAAGCAGCTGTTGAGGCACTATAGTTATAAGGAACTAATAATCTACCATATTCTCCTATATTATCTTTAGTAGCCCCAATATAAACGTGTGAAGCAACTCCTCCAAGTCCTAAAACAACTCCCGCATGTTGAACAGTCATATCAGGATATAATAATTTAACTCCAACAACTCCAATATGTTTTTGCATAGCATACCCAACCATAATTGATAACCATTTAGGAGTAATTATTTCTGTATCATTATTAAGTAAAACAATATATTCTCCTTTAGCTTCTTTTACGGCTAAGTTATTTATTTTAGAATAATTAAACTCAAAATTACAAGGAATAACTTTTAAGTTTTCATGGTCTTTTTTTAATTGTTCTAAATATTCTTTAGTCTTTTCTTCTTCACTATTATTATCACAAATAAGTATTTCATAATTATGATATAAAGTCTTAGTATATATTGAATCTAAGCATTTTTTTAATATATCAACATGGTCTTTAGTTGGTATAATAATCGATATTTTTGGTTCTTTTTCATATAAATATTCTGGTATATAGTAAGTAAAATTCATTGGCATTGTAACCTTAGCCTCAATTTTTCTTCTTTTTAAAGCAGCCTCTACAGCCATCTTCCCCTTTAAAATTGCACTATTTTTATTTTCTAGGGATTCTGCTGTTGACCCTGCTATTTTACGCCAATGATATAATATTTTAGGTATATGATAAATATTATTAGTTACTTCAACTATTCGTAATAACAAATCATAATCTTGGGCTCCATCATATTGACTATCTAGTAAGCCTACTTTATCTAAAATAATTCTTCTTACTAAAACAAAATGACAAATATAATTAAAAGATAATAAAGTATCTGGTGAATAATCTGGCTTAAAGTGTGGTTCACATCTAAGTCCATTCATATCTAATTTATCTTCATCAGTATATATTAAGTCAATATCTTGATTATTATTTAAGGCAAGTACCATTTCATATAAAGCATTCTCTGGAATAACATCATCATTATCCATAAACGCTATATAATCTCCTTTAGCTATTTCTATCGCACTATTGGTACACTTAGAAATATTACCATTACTACTCCGGTAAACCACTTTAATTCTTTCATCAGTACTCTCCCATTTTTTTAAACAATCAATTGTTTCTTGTCTATTAGAAGCATCATCAGCTAAACATATTTCAAAATTTTGATAATGTTGATTCAAAATAGAAGAAATACATTCATCTAAATATTTAGGTTCAATATTATAAACAGGAATAACTACAGAGATTAAAGGATTATAAGAAAGAGAATGATAATCACTCATTTCTTCAAAATCTTTTAACCACTTGCGATAATCACTAGGACTATTTGTTTGATAAGCAAAGTTAGAATTGTTATTTTTTAATCTAAGAACAAAACCTTGCCAATATTTTTTTAACATAGCTGGTGGAACAATAAAATGATAATCATTCCACATTCTTTTAATTCCTGTAAATAGTAATTTGAAAAAAATCCATATTTTATGTAATATTCTATAAATAGTTGAATATATTCTATCAAATAAACGATTAATTGCTGAATTTTTAACTGTCTTACTTATTATTAATTCATTACCTTTAAAAATATTTAGTTCTACTACATGACCATTTTTAGGAATTATAGCATAAACACCAGCCATTTTATTTCCTACTCTTTTTATAAAATAATCGATTGCTTCCCCATCTACTAATACTTCCACACCAAAATCAATCGAACTTTCAATTTCTACTTCCAACATTGGATTTTTAATTCCACTAATTTTACATTTACCTATTTTTATTTCTGACATTTTAACCTCCATTTTTAGTGTTTTTTACCTACAACCCCTTTATGATAATCTTTTATTCCTTTTAACATATATCTAAATTTTTTTATTCCTTGTTTTTCAAATAATAAAACATTTCTTAATTGATGTCGCTGGACTTTTCTAAGATACTTACAATAATCTGGAAAAATATCTTTATACATATTAGTTACATATAATGTATTTCGCATAATATAGTATCTTCTAAGATAATTATGATTACTACATATTACTTCTTTTCCAAGTATTTTTTTTATTTTGGTATTACCCAAATGATGAGTTAAATAAGCGTCATTTAATCTTACTATATTATAACCATTCATGCGCATATTTAAACACATCTCAGTATCAACGCAATCAATAAAAAGCCATTCTTTAAAAGGACCCACTTTTTTGTAGACATCTAAATTTAATAAATTACCAGAAGTCATAACCTCCATAGGATAATCAATTAATTTATCACTCTTTGGTATTTTAGTTGCAACATCATGATAACAAGATATTATTCCAACTTTTTTAACATCATGATTATTTGCATAATTAATTAATTTAGATAATGCCCCATTTTTAAAAGAACTATCTTGGTCCATCGTTAATAAAAAATCATAACCATCAAAAAGAGACTTTTCACAAGCTATGTTTAATCCTTTAGCAATTCCTAAATTTTCTTTATTCCAAATGTATTCAATCTTCGGTGATGAAAGTATCTTATCTTGATTGGAAGTCTCTGAATTATCAATAACATATAATTTTTCAACATAATCAAGATAACTTGCTATATTCTTATTTAAAGAAGGCGTTGGATTATATAAAATGACTGTCCCAGCTAACTTCATTTTTACACCTCTTCTGCAAATCCTCTTTCTAATTTTCTAAAAATATTGTAACCAATAATTAAAACAATTAATGATAAACAAGTTAAATAAAGAATTGAACTAAGATTAGGACTTGTTTGATAATAAAATAAATTACGATAAGATTCAATAAAATGAGTCATTGGATTTAAATAGAGTAGCCATCTAACATTTTCTGGAAACATTGAGGCCTTATAAATAATTGGTGTTCCATAAAAAAGTAAGGTTACAAAAAAGTTTACAACATATTCTAAATCTCTAATGTATACATTTATGGCGCTTAAAGCAAATAAAAGCCCTAACGTAAAAATACTTTGTAAAATTGCTATTAAAGGTAACCAAAGTAATTGGACACTAAAACCTATTCCTCCAAATAATAAGAATAGTAAAATTATAACACAAGAGATTAAAAAATTAATTAATCCAGCACTTATAACACTTACTGGTAATATTTCTCTTGGAAAATAAACTTTTTTAATAATTCCCCCATTTAACCAAACACAATTACAGCCTGTTGTTACACAAGTTGTAAAAAAGTTCCATGGAATAATTGCCACTATTAAAAAGATAACATAACTCTTTTCATCACTAATTCTAATTATTTGTGAAAATACTAAGGCATAAACTAAAACCATTAATAAAGGATTTAAAAATGACCAAAGAACACCTAAAAATGAACCTTTATATTTACCTCTAATTTCTTTTTGAATATTAGTTTTTAATAATTCACGATATGAAAACAAACTTTTAAAAATACTCATCCTCTTACCCCCTCTTTTTTAAATATTCTTTAATGACTTCTTTAGGCTTACCATCTAGGGCAATAACACCCTCATCTATCCATACAGCCCGATTACAAAGAGACTCAATGTGACTTAAATCATGACTTACAATAACAATTGTTTTGTCACTATTTTTTAATTCTTCTAGCTTAGCAAAACATTTTTCTTGAAAGTGTTGATCTCCTACTGCTAATATTTCGTCTATTAGTAATATTTCAGCATCAACATTAATCGCAATAGAAAAAGCAAGCCGCATATACATACCTGATGAATATGTACGAACTGGATTATCTATAAAATCTTTTAATTCAGAAAACTCAATAATCTCATCAATTCTTTTGTCTATTTCTTTTTTAGTTAGTCCAAATATAGAAGCATTAAAATAGATATTTTCTCTACCAGTAAAGTCTTGATGGAATCCAGCCCCTAATTCAAGTAATGATGTAAGTTTCCCATAAGTTGTAACTTTACCTTTATTAGGATAAATTATTTTACTCATTAATTTTAAGAGTGTTGATTTACCTGAACCATTTACCCCTACTAAGCCAACTGTCTCACCCTTATTTATCTCTAAATTAATATTTTTTAAAGCCATGAATACTTCAGTAGTACTTTTTCGCCAAAAAATCAAATGTTCTTTTAAAGTATGAGCTTTATCATAATATATTTTAAAACTTTTAGTAACATTCTCTATTTTAATTGCTACATTATCTTTCAAAGCTTTCATATTTCTAAACATTCCTTTCCGCTTCACTACGTTTTGCTTAAGCCACAAACCGCAATGAAAATAATTATCTA
>CANRKL010000026.1 GCA_947631205.1 uncultured Bacilli bacterium
TTGAAAAAAGTATAGAAATTTTAAATAAAATAAAAGAAAAAAACAGGTAGTTTGTATATAAACTATGCACACTACCCTTCGAAAAAAGGAATGATTTTATGATAACAATATGTACTGATGATTTCATTGATTTAACAGATGTTGAAAGTCTAAGAAAATGGATTGAATATATGCCTGAATACTTTACCTCTAATTTAAATAATGCTATGTATAAAGATAGATTAATTGAAGATAGATTTATTTTATTTAATATAAATAATTTATATTCATTTATCAAAGAGGCAACTGGAAATAAACTAGATGTTGAAAATAGACATTTTAGTATTGAACAAACTACTTTAGAACAACATGAAAAATTTAATAAAATAAAAAGTAACATTCCTAACTTTGATATACAAAAATATGCAAAATTAAAATTAACCAAAGATGAACAAGTATTTTGTTATACTCTTGTTAAAAGATGTACTTTAGAAAATTCAGATGAAATTATGAACGAAATCGAAAGTATCCCTAATTTTTACTTAAAATCTTATGCAAAATATCTTTTAATTCATTTGCCTGAATCAAATTATAGGTATTCAACTAACAATATAAGAAAACAAGTTAGTAAGGCAAATAAAAGATTAACAAAAGAATTTAAAAGAATTAGAAGAAAAGAAGCTGAAGCTTGGGCACATGCAAAAGAAAGAATATATTACTAATTATTTTGCTCAAAAAGTTGTTGTACGCCCTCCTTTAAAATACCAGATTGATTGATACTCGGACTACAAATTTATATGGCAACTTGATAAAAGTACGTTTTTATGCTACGATGGATCTGTCAAAAAGATTTGCATAAAAAAATACTTAACAATGCAATGTTAAAGTACTCACCAATATATTGGTTAGCACTTAATCTTGTTAGATAGAGTGATTTCTTTTATATAGAACTACTATATTTCAAAAGAATAAAGTAATGCTATAAGTAAAAGAATAACAACGATATAAAGCAAAGATTTAAAAATCTTTCTTATTTATCAAGCTTCACTTTTATTAAATGTTCCTAATAAAATTATATCAAATTTGTTCTTAATACAATATATTTTAAGCAAATTCATGACAATATTAATATGAAGAAAGAGGTTTTAGAAATGATGTGTATAAAATGTTAAAAGATATAAATCTTTCAATTGATAATAACGAAATTAATTTTGAATATAACATTGAAGAAGATACAATAATAATTAGAACTACTGATGAATTAAAAATAAATTCTATTCTTAAAATTTATTATGACGAAAATATATATGAAATTAAATTAAATAAAAGCACAAAATATAATTTAGAAAAATCAGGAGAAATATTTATTCATTTAGATAATAAAGAAATGAATTTTTCAGTAATATTAAAAAAGAATTATTTTGTTAAAAGCGTTTATAAATATATAAATAAGTTAATTAGTAAAGATATTTTAATTGAAGAAATAAATATATTTTTAAATTCTAAAGTTGGAAATAAATATAATAAAGATATAACGAATTTATTATTAAACATAGAAAATAAAGATAAAAGTATAGAAGATTTGATACTTGATAATGAAAATGAATATGAAAGAATATTTAATTTGTTAATTAATAATAAAATATATATTAATATTGTAAAAGATATGAATGATTTAGAATTAATGTTATTAATAACCTCTTACATTTTTGTACCATATGCTCCAAAAATTAATCAAGAAAGATTTAATAATTTAGTAAATGTTGCTAAAACTTATGATAATGCTTTGGAAAATATATGGCGTTTAGGTATGAATTATGATTCTAAAGGTTATGACTATAATTTATTAGATGATTTTTTTGTTAATTCTAAAAATGTCTGGTATTTAGGTGAATATATAAGTAGCATTAATCAAGTTAAACAAGAGACTATTGTTAATAAAATTATTAATACTTCCGATAAAGATTTCATTAAACAAATTTTAAAAGATAACTTTATTGCAAATTGTCTAGACAAAAAATACAAAGAAATATTAGAAGAAAATATATAAAAGTTGTTGTATTTCTCCCTTTAGAGATACAGTGACGAATATGTTCAAATATTTTCGGACTTTTGATAGAACTTGCAAAAAGTTCTTTTTTTAGACTATTCCCTTTCTTTCTCAAGACTGAAAGCCAAGACTCACATCAAAGTTACTATAAAAATCATATTACAAGTAATTTATAAAACAATCATACATTGATTAATCTTATTTTTTTAATAAGTCATTTTGATTACTTATAAAATTCATAAGGATATTCTTTAATAACATAGTATTATTTAAATTTAAGTTAAATCTTTAAATAAGCTTTAATTTTATTTTCTTTATAAAACTAGGAACTCTAATTTTTACATTAGGCTTTTCATAATTACAATTCAAAATACAAATAAACTAGAACTATTAAAAGTAAAAAGCTTTAAATAATTTCTACTAAAAAAAGAGTTTTTACCAACGTGTTAAACTCTCTTCTTCACAACTTTCTACATAAGTCTCTAAGTTTATTAAATAATTTACCATTGTTAGATAGAGTACTTGATTATCAGAAAAATTGTTTTCTTCTATATACTTTTTAGCTCCCCTATATTCTCTTTTTTTAATTAATCTTTTTAAATTTTTTAATAATTCTAAATATTCATTGCTATTAAAAAGATTATTATCTTCTACTCTATTATTTAAGTTACTTTTACTTTCTGATTTAGCATTTAAATTAATTAAAATCTTTCTTATAACTGAATATATTTTAGAATTTTTTAATTTATCACTTTGATTAAGCGATTCTGTAGAATTCATAATATCTAAGACAGTTTTATAATCACCATACTTTAAGGCTTTGTTTAAAGATGATGCAGAATTATCATTTCTTTTAATTGGATTAAAGTATGTTTCAAAGTCAAGGCTATTTCCATTTTGACTAAGTGATATTTCAACTACATTAAAAAGACTTTGTTCTAATTCATCTAATTTAGTTATTTTTTGTTTTCCTCTTAAAACTAACTGTAAGTCTAATAAATATGCTAGGGAAAAATTATTAGAAATAATATCATCTAGTAGACAATCTATTTTTAGATTATACTCATTAATTTTGATAATTTGAGCATTTTGTTCTTGATATTTATTTATAGTATCTACTACATCAGTTAAAATAGCTTTGTATATAGTAAATTTAGTTTGATCTTCTTTAGAAGTTTGTACGCATAAATTTACTACTTTTAAGGCTAACTTATAGTCCCCTACTTTTAAAGAGTTATAGAATGTGTTTACAACATCATCGCTTTGATAATTGTATTTAATATCATCATTGTAAGTAACTGTTTTATTAGCCATACCTTCCATAAAATTAATTAATTGTAATAATTCTAGGTAAAAAGATTCTTTTTGACTATTTAGACTTTTAGATAAGATTAATTTTAATTTTTCATAGTTCTTTTCTTTTATTAATCTTAAAATATATTCATCATTTAAAGATGTTGTAACTTTTTGAACATATTTTTTATTTAAATTATTAATCTCACTTAATAGGAAACGATACATTTTTAAAATAGAACTTTGAGGATTAAAGTAAATACATTTTCCGATATTTTTATAAGCTGTTTGGTAATCTCCATTTTTTAAAGCTAAGTCTAAAACAAAATTATATTCTTTAATATCTGGATAAATCATTGATTCTTTTCCTAATCCACAACGATTTTTAGACATTATTATAATTGTTTTTAAAAGTTTTAAAATATTATTATAATATTTTTGACTAGCTTCACTTGTGTATTTTAAAACGTTTTCACAATCTTTTATAGCTTCTTCATAAGCTTCATTTTCAATGTCATTTTGTAATTTTTTAAAATAATATTGAAAATTTAATGCTTTATTTTTTTGTTCATTTTCTTCTTTTTTCTTAAGAGTTATTTGTTGTTCTTTTTCTTTTAATTTAAATTCTATAGAAGTTACTTCTTCTAATAAAATTTGAATAATTATTGTTGATAATTCATTATTTTTATTATTTTTTTTCTCAGCCTCACAATAATAATTCATAGCTTTTAAAGCTTCATCATAGTCACGTTTTAAAATATGGTCATAAGCTAAATTATAATAAGCTTTATACCCTACTACTTTTTCTTTACTAAAAGTTAAATCACTAATAAAACTAAAATCATAATTTTCAAATTTTAAAATATCTTCAAGTAATAGACTATATAATAAAGAATTTTTATCTTCATTATTATTTATTAAAAGATATTCTTTTAAATATTTATAGGCCTCTTGCCAATTTTTTTGTATTACACTGTTAGCAAAAAGATAAAATACATCATTAGCTAATTTCATACTAAAACCCCCATTTGTTTGGGTATTTTACCAAAAAAGGCTGATTTTGTCAAATTTGGCCGGTATAAGATGGCATATTTTAAGCTTGATAAATATTTTTTATAATAGTATTATTAAATATAAGGAAGTGATAAAAATGGATAAATTTTATTTTGAAATACCATCAATGGAAAGAAAAAATGACATTATTGATTATATTAATGAATTTGTTACTTATAAATCAAATATTAATGGAACTGGTTCTTTAAATAAAATATTAAAAGGGTATACTTTTGAACAAGCTTTAGAAAGATGTCTAAATATGGAAAATGAAGATTATGCTAAACAAATGAATAGATGTCAATCTAAAACTTTCTTACTAATTAGAGAAAGTGATAATAGAATTGTTGGGACAATTAATGTACGTTGGAATTTAACTGATGCTATGAAACAATTTGGCGGTAATATTGGATATAGTATACGTCCAACTGAAAGAAGAAAAGGATATAATAAAATTAATTTGTATTTAGGATTAATAGAAGCTCAGAAACTAGGATTAGATAAAGTTATGTTAGATTGTGATGTAAACAATATTGGTTCAGATAAAACTATGCAGGCTTTAGGAGGTATTTTAACTAAAACTGAAGTTGATCCCTCTGATGGTATTTTAACTAATGTTTATTGGATAAATGTTCCTGAGTCAATTAATAAATACCGTGATACTTACGAAAGATTTATTAGCGATAAAAATAATTGTAATCTAAAAAAATAATTTAAAAAACTTGTAACCTTGGAATCACAAGTCAAATTAAATTATTTTTTTGTTTTAAATATCTTTTTTTATCAATATTTCTGGATAATCATTTGATACCTTTTCAGGAGTAATATTTTTATTTAGAAGAGCATTTTTTAAAGTCATAATTTGATTATTTAACGTAAATTTAATTAATATATTATTAGGATCATCAGCATTTACATAATAGTTATTTTTTTCATCTTGATAAATTAATTCTAATTTTTGATTATCATTATTTGTCATATTTAATATATCATAAAAAGTATAATCAGTTTCTCTTTCAATAATTTTTCTTAAATCAAATTCATTTTCAATACTGTAGTAAAAACAGCCTTTACTCATACTTTTAGGCACTACTCTTTTACCATCATACCATACATAAATTGTATCTATTAACTCGTGATTATCATCATACATTTCAAAATTAAAACTATAGTTATCACATAAGAAAGTATTACCATATTGTTTACTAGTGGAAAATATATTTAATATTTCTTCTATTTTGTTGTTATCACTTATTGTGCTTAACTCTTTATCACCAACTTTAATAACTATATTTTGCGTTTTTTGTAATTTATTTATCATTTTCTCTGATATTTTCTTGCCACTTTCATTATTATTAGTCCGACATTTATTTAATATATTTTCAAAATCAATATCATTTTTATCATTGTGTGAAAATATGGTTGGACTATATGAGCTTTCAAAGGCTTGAAACAAAGGATATTTGTCACTAAAAAACTTATAATAGTTATTCATAATAGTTGCTTCATAAGTTCCATTTAAAGGATAGATGATTACATACATATTGTTTGGATTATTACTATCATATACTCCTTTATAATAAGTAATTTTTTCTAAATTATCTTTTTGAATATCAGTTATAGGTATTTGGGTTAAGTTATTTGACATATAGTTATTTAATTCATTTTCTAAACATTGATAAAAGTTCATATCTTCTTCTAAGGGGCAACTATACTTAACACTCTTAAATAAAGTTTTTTCTTCTTTGTTAGAACAATTATAATGATTTACTAATAATCCTTTATCAATATTATTTTCTCTTATTTTTAAAATAGGACTTTTACTAAATATTAAAGCATAGGTAGTATCAAGAATTATCAAACAGACAATAACTAATAAAATAATTAGCATATTTTTTAATATTTTTTTCATTTTTTCACCAACTTTATCTTATAAAAAAAATCAGGTTAGATTATAAATCTGTAGACCCAAATCCACCTTTTCTTTTACCACCTGCAATATCATGGTCAACTGTTAAAAATTTCATAAATAAAACTTGACCAATAGCTTCACCTTTTTTAATTAATAAATCTTCTTTACCAAAATTAAAATATTGAAAATAAAAATGGCCATCATTACTTTCATTTCCATAGTAATCTGCATCAACTAAGCCAATACTATTAGCCATAACTAATCCTTTTTTAGGTCCAGAACTACGATTTAATAAAATAAAACATTCATCTTCTTCACAATAAGCTTTTAAGCCAGTTGGGATTAATGTTGGTTTTATTCCTGGTTCAAATTTAGGAACTATTGTATCGCTTGCTGCTTCAATATCGTAAGCCGCACTATTCAAAGTTTTTCTAACGGGTAAATTAATTCCTTTATCTTCATATCCTTTAACAATTTCAAATCCTCTTTTTTTCATTTATTACTACCTCTTTTCTTTTAATATTATAGCATATTGTTAGTACTTATCAAATAACAATGTAATTCTTTTGCCTTTAATTTCTATAAAGCCTTCTTCTTTTAAATATTTTAATTCTCTACTCATTGCACTGCGGTCAATAGCTAAAAAATCTGCTAAATCAGTAAAAGTAAATGGTAAATAAAAAGTTCTATTACTACGATTTTTAGAAGCTATGTTAAAATACTCTAGTAACTTATTACGAATTGTTTTTTTAGTTAATATTTCTATTCTTTCATTTTTTTCTTGAATTTTATTTGTCACTATTTCTAAAAGATTTTTAATAAATTGATTATAATATTCTTTATTATCTTGTTGTAAATTTATTAGTTGGTCATAGTCAATAATTAGTATAGTAGTATCTTCTTTAGTTAAAATGTCATATTCAACATTTTGTAAAGGAAATAAAGATGTTCCAAAAATATCTCCTTCTTCTAATTCTTCAATAATTATACGGTTTCCATTATAATCATTTTTTATAATTTGTAAAATTCCGTCAACTATAATACCAATAAAATTACCTTGATTGATATTAGTTAAAATTAGGCTGTTTTTTCGAAAATTAAAGCGATGAGCCTCTAATATTTTTAATAATTTTTCTTGATTTTTTTCACTAATATTTTTAAATGGATTAGTCATTTTACACCTTCTTTAATCAAGAATAACACTTTTTTTAAAATGTTGCAATTGCAACAAATACTTTTTTATAAAAAATGCTATACTGAGTTCGGATAAGAAAAAGTAGGAGGAGTAAAAAAGATGAAAATAATTAAACGTGATGGACACATCGTAGACTATTGTCCAGAAAAAATTGAAAATGCTATATTAAAGGCTAATAATGATGTTGATGAAAGTGACCAAGCTTCGTCTACTCAAATAAAAAATATTATTAAATATATTGAAAAACTAGGTAAAAAAAGAATGCTAGTTGAAGATATTCAAGATATAATTGAAATGAAATTAATGGCTATAGGAAAATATAATTTAGCTAAAAAATATATAACATATCGTTATACTAGAGAATTAGTTAGAAAAAGTAATACTACTGATTTAGCTATTAAAGAATTAATTGATGGAGAAAATGAATATTGGAATACAGAAAATTCTAATAAAAACGCTAAAGTTGTAACAACTCAAAGAGATTATTTAGCTGGTATTACTAGTACAGATATTACTAGAAGATTTTTATTACCAGAAGATATTGTAAAAGCTCATGATGATGGAATTATTCATTTTCATGATGCTGATTACTTTGCTCAAAATGCTTTACATAACTGTGATTTAATTAACTTAGAAGATATGTTACAAAATGGAACTAATATTAATGGAGTAATGATTGAAAAGCCACATCGCTTCTTAACAGCAATGACTATTGCGACTCAGTTAATTACAGCAGTTAATTCTAGTCAATATGGTGGTTGTACAATAACTTTAACTCACCTAGCTCCTTTTGTTAGAGACTCTTATAATCGTTACATAGAAAAATACAAAGAAAGAAAATTTAGTAAAGCAGATTGTGAAAAATATGCCAAAGAAGATTTAGCTAAAGAAATTAAAGATGGTGTTCAGACTTTCCAATATCAAATAAATTCTATGACTACAACTAATGGTCAAGCTCCATTTTTAAGTGTTTGTATGTATTTAGGTGAGACTGAAGAATATAAAGATGAACTTGCTATGATTATTGAAGAGGTATTAAAACAAAGAATTGAAGGTATGAAAAACGACAAAGGTGTTTGGATTACCCCAGCTTTTCCAAAACTTTTATATGTACTTGAAGAAGCTAATATTCATGAAGATAGCAAATATTATTATTTAACAAAATTAGCTGCTGAATGTACAGCTAAGAGAATGGTTCCTGATTATATCTCTGAAAAAATAATGAAACAATTAAAAGTTGATAAAAATGGTAATGGTCAATGTTATCCATGTATGGGTTGTCGTTCATTTTTGACTCCTTATGTTGATGAGAATGGTAAGCCAAAATATTATGGACGTTTCAATCAAGGTGTTGTGACAATTAATTTAGTAGATGTAGCTTTAAGTTCTGATAAAGATGAAGAAAAATTCTGGCAAATTTTAGATGAACGTTTAGAATTATGTCATAGAGCTTTACAAATTCGTCATAAAAGATTAAGTAAAGCAACTTCTGATGTTGCCCCTATTCTATGGCAATATGGTGCCCTTGCAAGACTTAAAAAAGGCGAATCTATTCATGATTTATTACACAATGGTTATTCGACTATTTCCCTTGGTTATGCAGGATTATATGAATGTGTTAAATTTATGACAGGTCATTCTCATACTGATAATGGGGTTGGTAAAGAATTTGGAATAAATGTCATGAAAAAATTAAATGAAGCTTGCAAGAAATGGAAAGAAGCTGAAAATATTGATTACAGTGTATACGGTACTCCTATTGAAGCTACTACTTATAAATTTGCTAAAGCTTTAAAAGAAAGATTTGGTGTTGTAAAAGGTATTACAGATAGAGATTATATTACTAATTCTTATCATGTTCCAGTATTTGAAGAAATAGATGCCTTTACTAAATTAAAATTAGAAAGTGAATTTCAAGCATTAAGTCCTGGTGGCGCTATTTCATATATTGAAACTCCAAACTTAGCAAATAATATTGACGCAGTATTAGAAGTTATTAAATTTATTTATGACACCATTATGTATGCTGAATTAAATACTAAATTAGATTATTGTCATGAATGTGGTTATACTGGTGAAATATTAATAGATGATAATTTAGAATGGTATTGCCCACAATGTGGTAATCGTGACCATGATAAATTAAATGTAGCAAGAAGAACTTGTGGTTATATTGGCTCTAACTTCTGGAATAGAGGTAGAACTCAAGAAATAAAAGAAAGAGTTGTTCACTTAGATAATAAAGACGCGGACGAGGAATAAGAAAATGCGTTACAATAAGATAAGAAAAATGGATATTTCTAATGGCCCAGGCGTTAGAGTATCCATATTCATGCAAGGTTGTGAATTTAATTGTCCTAACTGTTTTAATCCAGAAACTCATGATTTTAATGGAGGCAAAGAATTTACTGATGAAACTATTAATAAAGTTTTAGAATTATGTAATCGTGAAGAAATGGCTGGCTTATCAATATTAGGTGGTGAACCAATGCACCCTAAAAATATTGAAGCTACTTGTAAGTTAGCTAAGGCTTTTAAAGAAAAATATCCTAATAAAACTATTTGGGTATGGAGTGGCTTCTTATTTGACCAATTAAAAAATGAAGAAGTTCTAAATTATATAGATGTCTTAGTTGATGGTCAATTTGTTCAAAAATTAGCTAATCCTACTTTAAAATGGAAAGGTTCTTCTAATCAAAGAGTTATTGATGTTAAAAAATCTTTAAAAGAAAATAAAATAGTTTTTCATGAAGATAATTAAAATATTAAACAAAGTATTAAAAGTGCTTTGTTTTTTATATAATTTTAAATAGAAAAAAAAGACTATATTTCAAGTCTCTTACTATTTCAATTATTTAATAGATTTTAATAACTCAGCTTTTTTCATAGTACTATAACCTTTAACACCTTGTTCTTTAGCTACTTCTTTTAGTTCTGTTAATGTCATACTACTATAATCTTTTTTAGTTTCTTCTTTTTTAACTGGTTCTTTTTTTGTTTCTTTCTTTGGAGCTTCTTCTTTTTTTACTACTTCTTTTTTTGGTTCTTCTTTTACTTCGTTTACTACAGCTTTTTTACCACTTTTTAAAGCGTCTTCACTAATAGCAACTAAATCTTTGAAAGCTTCCTTATTATCAACAGCAAGTTCAGCTAACATTTTACGATTAATAGTTAAACCTGCAATATTTAAACCATTAATAAATTTAGAATAACTTATATTATTTTCACGACAAGCTGCATTAATTCTCGTAATCCATAGTTTTCTAAAGTCTCTTTTCTTTTGACGACGGTCACGATAAGCATAACTTAAGCTATGAAATACTTGTTCTTGAGCTGTCTTATATAAACGATGTTTACTTCCAAAATAACCTTTTGCTTGTTTTAAAACTTTTCTTCTTCTTGTTTTAGAAACAGTTCCACCTTTAACTCTTGCCATATTTACACCACCTTATTAGATAACAGATTTAATTCTGTTAGCTTCTCCTTTACTTAATGTTTTTTTGTTTCTTCTTTGTCTAACTTGTTTTGCTGTATCTTTACTAGTTTTATGATTTCCTCCACTAACTTTATAACTTAATTCCCCATTTTTTTTCTTTTTGAAAACTTTACTACTAGCTTTATGTGTTTTCATTTTTGGACCCTTTGCCATTACTAATCCTTCTTTCTATTTTTCTTTACTTGGTGCAAGAACTATAGCCATCATTCGACCATCTTGCTTAACTGGAATTTCAATACCTGAAATATCACTTAATTTTTCAGCAAATCTTTCTAATACTTCTTTGCCTAATTCTGGATGAGCCATTTGACGCCCTTTAAAACGAACAAATCCCTTTATTTTATGGCCTTTTAATAAATATTCACGAGCACTTTTAACTCTTGTTTCAAAGTCATGAACATCAATTACTGGACTCAATCGATATTCTTTTAAATCTTTGTTAGTTTCTCTTTGCTTTTTTAAAGCTTCCTTTTTCTTTTTTTGTTTTTCATATCGATATTTATTATAATCCATAATTTTACCGACAGCTGGTGTTGCTGTACTACTCATTAATACTAAGTCAAGACCAGCAAAAGACGCGACCGTTAAGGCATCTTTTAAACTTTTAATTCCCATTTGTTCCCCATTTGGGCCAATTACCATTAATTCTGAAACATTTATTTCTTCATTAATAAGTAACTCATCTGATTTTTTTGCTATATAAATGCACCTCCATACATAATAAAAGGCGGACTCTAAATGTATCCACCTTAAAAGAAACTTAAAGAATTTTCTTATAAAAGGAATTACCCAGTACTATTATACTTAGGTGAATGTGAATACATTGCTTGCCTTTTTTTAATAACATAATAGATTTTATACTACTATTTTATGATTGTCAAGTAAAATTTATTAGCGACGGATAATTTGGGTTACAATTCACAACCGATTTAATTTAGATGATATAATAGTTTGCAGTTATTACGATAAAAATTGTAAAAAACATCAATGCTTTCAAAGTGGGAGATTTATATAAAAACTATTTGCTTTTTATATGAGAATTCCCAATTTTATATCATTTTTAATACCAAAGTATGTAAAATTAATTTTGGGGCATTTTAGCTGTGAATAGTAACTAATTTGGGTAATTATATTGAAAATTAATACTTGTATATTAACTAGTTAAATAATAAAATAATTTTAGAAGTGTTTTAGTAATATGAATAATGCTATTTACAAATTAAGTTCACTCTTTTTCAAAGATAAATTAAACTTAGAAACTTTAAATAAAATGGGAATTGAAAATCTATATAATTTTTATCAACAAGGAAGTAAAATATTAAATTATAATATTGATATTAACAAAGATGAATTTCAAAATATATTTGAATTAATAAATAAAGTATTAATTTTAAGAGTATCTTTTGATGATTAAAACACTACTTAAAACTATTAATGGCTGACGCGAGAGACGGTAATATTGTTGATGTAAGATGGTTCATAGAACATGCTTGGTATTTATGTGTTGGTATATCTAGCGAAATAGATACAAATAAATACAAAGATTGTATTCTTTTTATTCAATCACAACTAATAAAGCAATTCTGTATTAAAGAAAAAACGAGTGAAAGAATAAGTAGAAAAATCTATACAAGATTCCTAACAAAATAAATTTAACTTACTCCTTCTATCAAAAAAGGTTTACTGGAACTTCCATAATTGCTATCAGTTTTATTTTGAATTTTGACAGAAGACTTTAAATAGGCAACAGGACGGACGGCATAAGCAGTGCTGGCATAATCACTACCTACAGATGTACTGACATAAAACACATTAGTAGCATCCGACGAATTTGGGGCTGCTGTCATAGTCCATTGGTCCTGATTTCCATCATATAGCCAATCGTTTGTATGGCAAGTTAAGGCCCCGGCATTCCAACTACCTGTAGTTAGACACCCATATCTTGCTGTCCCTCCGACTGCATACCTATAGTCTGATGGATACATAAGGCCTATATAGCCATCCCAGGTGGTTTTCCTTGACACACCATCATTGCAGTAGTATCCACTAGTATTACATATCTTTCCATGATTATTGCTTCTCTCTCCTTCATACAGATAACTTGCTGTTATTTTATCACCATAATTTGCTTCTCCTACTGTTCCAATATTCCATCTTACTTTAGCTAGCTTATCTTTTACGCTTTCCGTAAGTCCACTACTTGTAAAATCACAAGCTATTTGTTTGTCATATAAATCACTATAACATAAACCACTGCTTTTATCCCAGTATGCCCCATAGTTTAAAGTGGTCATTATATCAGCTTGACTCCATTCGTTTACTCCTTCTCCATAGTTTACTCCACTCGCTGATGAGTCCCAGCTCCAAGCACCTATGCTATCTGCTCTGATGATTTTAATTAAACTTTCTAAATGAGTTCCACCACTTTCATCTACTACTGGAACATTATTCATGACTCCGATGATTCGCCATAAGATTTTATCACCTGCACTATGAACTTTGCTGCAATCATAATTATAATATGTAGTGTATTTTCCACCATCTCCACTATAACAATCACTTATAGTTGAATATTCTCGGTATAGACGATTACCAGATGTATAATATCCCCGATATACATCACCAGAATATCTGTCTCCTATATCAATATAATTATTATTGCCATTATAGCCATCATAACCGACATATCTTAAGTTATTATCTTTTGTTTTATCATATTCAAACCTTGATAAATTATTATTCACTATTTCTTCAATGCTACTATAGCTATTAGCATTCGTGCTAAAATATAATGTACATTTGGTTTTAGTTTTAGTTAAATTTGTTACTGTTGGGGCCCATAAATTATTATTCCATGCTACACTGGCTCCATTATTGCACTCTCCATAATTAAATCCTAAGCCACTATCTTTCTTAGGCATTTCTGTTAATTGGTCGTTACCATTATAAAATGCAAAGAAAACATCTCCACTACCTTCATACTGCACTGTCCCTTCCATCACTTTGAAACTCACACTTTCTTGGTAGCTTGCATAACTTTTATTTATTAAATACCCCCCCCCCAGCGCACATTACGCCTAGGGCTACCGCGAAAGCCATAAGTTTCTTTTTATTATTTTTCTCTTTAAATTTGTCTATTCTCATGACTTTCCTCTCTTTCTATTATCTACATCATACCACAAGAGTCTTCTATTTTAAAGACTTAATTTTTTTTATATCTAATTAACGTTAGGGTGCTCCAATCTATTTTTTATTAAAAGAATAAGGAGGAGATGTATATGAAAAAAGAAGATAATACAAAAAAACAATATTTTTATAATAATATTGCTTTTTCTAGTAATATACATGTTACTTATTTTTAAGTAACAAACGAAGCACACTAACGTTCAAGACGTTAGTGTTTCATAACCATGGAGCACCTACCTTGACAAAATTAGATGTATCCTTTTTATTTTATGAAATTTCTTTCATTACATACATTCTATCATTTTTATCTTTTCTTTTCAATTACATTTTTACTTTAATTATGCTATTCTTAATATTTTTCTTTAGTTATATTTTTGCTACAGTAATATGTTATTAAAAAATATCCTCCATAAATAATTATCAAAAAGATAGCGGTTGTAATAATTGATGGTAGTAGTTCTTCATTACCAAAAACTTCTAATATTTGAACAGCAAAACTTATTCCAAATATTGAATGAATTAAGACTAAGATTAAAGGTAACATAAAGAATATTGCTATTTGTCTAAATAAAGCCTTATTAATCATTTGATTATCAACACCAATTTTTCTTAAAATTTGAAATTTTTCTTGATTATCAATACTTTCTGATAATTCTTTTAATCCTAATATAGCTGCACTACTAATTAAGAAGATAATTCCTAAATATAATCCAATAAATGTTAACATTGATGATAGGCCTACTGTGGCTTCTTTAATAGCTAATTTAGTTTGGCCACTAGGAAGTAAATACTTACTTGCCTTAATATCATTATCTAAATTATTTATAGCATTTTCAATTTTTAATATTTCTTCTTTATCAGAAGTTTTATAATTGCCAATTAAATGGTTATAAACTAAATAATCTTCATCTACTACATTATCAGGTACAACAATAATTCCGGTATTAATATGTTGACTTGACATTTCTAAAAATCCATCTTGGCACATAGAATATTTAGGCTTTAAAGTATAACCAAATAAATTTATTTTTTCATTATTTTCTAAAGCAAGATTCCTTATTTTAACCATTGAATTAAAATCTGCAACTATAATATATTCATTAGCATTTAAAGAGTATTCATCTATTCCATAGAATTTAGCTACCTTATTATAATCACTTATTTTCATAATAGGTTCTTTAGTATCATAAGCTAAAAAGGGAAAATTAGTTCTAATGTAATCTAGTAGGGAACCTAAAGTATTGTTCATTGTTAAATTAGGTGTTGCATAAGTATTAACTTCTATATATTCTTTAAAATAAGAAGTAATATCAAAGTTAAATAGTTGAAACATTTCTTTAGCTGTATAATGAGAGTTTTTTATTTGTAAATCATTGTAGCCATAATCTGAATAATTATCATAATATTTATCCATATTCATATTTTGAGTAAATAAAGCGTCAGCTGGAGCAAGTTTTTTAATGTTAGCATTCATGGAGTTTTTAACTGTTAAGCATGAGGATAATAAACAAATGGTTATAAATAACATTAAACAAATAATAGTCGATGATAAAACGGTGGTATTAATTTTACTAGAAAATTGTCTGATAATAAAACTATTTAATTTTTTATAATAAAAGTTTTTTAGGAACAATGCTACTCGTATGATTAAGCCAGATAAAGAGAAGAAAACTAAAAATGTTCCAAAAGAACCCATGATAATAGGTATAATTATATCTTTTACTTCTTCTAGTTTACTAATATCACTTGTTACCATATAGTATGCTTTACCTAATAAAACCACAGCTATCGCAAAAAGAATTAAGCATAAGATAGGATTTTTAAGTTTTACTTTTTCACTTTTTTTATCTTTATTGTTACAATTCACAGTTAAAAATTAAAAACACATAAAATAGACTAAGCAAAACTTAGTTTATTTTTAGTTCTTCTAAA
>CANRKL010000027.1 GCA_947631205.1 uncultured Bacilli bacterium
ATAACCAAAATTACTGCTTTAAGTGATGAAGTAGTAACCAAACTAAAAGAAAAAAATATTTTATAAAGATAAATATTTGGATGTAATGGATAAGGGTGTTGAGCTAATGAATAAAAGTAGTGAGTATAGAGAAGAAATAGTTAAATCTACTTCCTTATTTTCCGAAAAGAAAGATTGGTTAAGAGAAAAACATGATTTATAAAAAATAAATGTTTTTTGAAAAATTAAGGTAATGGAAGATATAAAAAGAAGTGACTACCAAGAACCACCTCCGCCACCTCCAGAACCTCCTCCGGAAAATCCACCGCCTGAACTACTTGAGCTACTGCCACCACTACTACCACTAGAATAACTTGCTGACATATTAGTATTAACATTATCCATAGTATTAAAAATAAATGTATTAAATGTATGTTGATTAAATGGATAGTCACTGTAATACCAGTCTGGCTCTTTTAAATTGATATTTTCAAATTTTTCTATCCATAAATTAGAAATACCAAGAACATAAGTATAAGGTAATATTTTATAGAAATATGTAGGGTCTTTTAATACCATTTTTTCTAATTGTTCTTTTTCGGCTGTTTCTAAATATCTTTTAAATCCTTTGATTCTACCTAACATATTAATGCCATACTTGGTTCTTCTAGGCATTAATTTATAGATTATTAAAGTACCTATCGTGCAAATAATACCTATTATAAAGCCAATATAATAATATGGATAATTGATAAATAAAGGGGAAATAAATCCACTTAGGAAGGCTATGGAATGAAATATAATAAACATACCAGAAAATAATCTTATAAATATATTCATGTGCATATCGGGTGAAAAAATTGTTGCATAAAATGGCGAATAGAATAAGATTAATACAGTAACTATTATGGCTATTTGATAATCCTTTTCTATTCCAATTGGAAGAATGATTAAGAAAAATAAACTTAAATATAAGAGATATAACACATATTTAGCTTTACTAATTGATAATTTTTCAAAAATAAGATTTTGTTTTTCTTTTTTGACATTTTTTTTAATATCCTCGGTTGTTTGGTAAAATTCATTATATAATTTAGAAGCTGTAACACTTTTGCGGTTATATTTTTTAAATAAACCATACATAAACATTTCTTCATTTTTATCATTCCCATCATAATCTTTAATTAAATCAATGCTATAGGTATCTTTTGAAATGATTTGAGTCTCTATTTCTAAATCACTTATTTTTAAATAACCTTTGTTAGCTAAACATAATAGGAGTGATGTAACATCTTTATTTTCAGTTTTTCCTTTATAAATATAGGCAATATCTAAACTATTTAAATTATCAGGTGGATAAAATTCAACTGTTTCTATTTCTTTTTTATCTTTACCATATATAAACCATATAATAAAAGCAATAATTAAAAACAAAATAGTAAAGAATGGAAGGACTTCAACTAAATTAATTTTAATTTTAAAGTATCCTTTGTCTAATAATACTCTAATAGTTAATGCTTCATTTTTATTTAAGGGGCTATTTAGGCTACCAATAATTGTATTATTATTTACTTCATAATTAATATCATCATTATTAGTCATTCCATAACTTCCTTTAGAAAAGCCAATTTTAGAGGTGTCAAAGTCTTTAGGGAAAGAAACCCAAAAATTGACATGGTCAATTGTTGTATCCCAACCATCACCAATTAAATTAAAATAAAATTCATCAAAGTCTTTATTAGTTCTTCCTCTTAATTCATAAGTATAAGATATCATGTAATCTTTTTTACCCGTGACATATTTAGAAGCAGAACCTATTTGGATATTGTAAAAATCTTTAGTAACATTTGTAGAAAATGGTTCGTTTACTTGAAGATTTTTAACTTTTCCATATGTTTTAGTTGTTGAGCCATCAAGTCTTGCAACATGATTTATTAGAGGGATGTTTCTATAAATTCCATGTTTTTGAGTTGTAAAATTTACACTAATCATTTCATTAATCTCTAAAGTATTGTCTTCTAATATTTTGATAGCAACATCGTAATTTTTAATAGTATAGTCATTTGCATAAGCAATTAATGGAGTAAAAAAGAAACAAAGAAATAAAATAAATATTTTTTTCATAAGTTGACCTCAACATTCTTTTTTTCATCACTATCTACTTTAAACATTGGGAACTCTTTAAATCTAAATAGTTTAGCTAAAAGATTGTTAGGAAATATCATAATTTTGTTATTATATAATCTAACACTTCCATTATAATATTTTCTAGCATTAGTAAGTTCATCTTCTATTTCGATTAATTGTTTTATTAGTTTTTGGAATGATTGATTAGCTTTTAGTTCTGGATAATTTTCTTTGATAGCAAATAGTAAATCAAGCTCAGGGCTTATTTCTTTATCAGTTTGATTTTTTTCTTTTAAATTCATTTCTTTATAACTTTTATTTCGAGCATTAATAATTTTTTTAAAAGTATTTTCTTCATACAAAGAATATCCTTTAACGCTTTCTACTAAATTAGGAATTAATTCCCAACGTTTTTTTAGATAAATATCTAAGGTTGAAAAAGCTTCTAATACTTGATTTTTGTAAGTTATAAACTGATTAATAATAATACATATATAAATTATAATTAAAGCTATAATTCCCAAAATAATATATAAATTCACACTTCATCACCTATGATAAATTTTATCAATTAAATTTGTTTAAATCAATTTAAAATAGAATACTTATGTAAAATTAATTTCAATTAGTTGTTCAAAATATAAAGATGTATTATCTTGAAAATAAATTTTATTATGAAAAGTATCTATGGAATTTATAAAACCTAATTTGGTAAAAAACTGATTTTCCCAAAAATATAAGATTTCAATTTTTTCATGAGTATGATAAGCTTTTTTAATTTTACTTTCTAAAGTCCATTTTTCATCATCACTTAAAATAGGCATAATTTGTTTATTTCTTTTTTCTTCTAATTCTTTAATAACTTTATTACCACTTATTATAGCATTGAAGGGTTGCCATTTTATTTCTAATCTTTTATTCATCTTTATCCTCCGTTTTTGTATTTCTTTCTTTAATTGTTGAATTAGCTAGTAGGCTAGTAGCTTTTAAAATACTATTCTTTCCATATTTATTAGTAACTGAATCAATCGCGTCATTTAATTGATTAGTTTTTTCAGTTTCTAATATATCATTAAAGAGATTTAACTGAGTACCTATTTTCTTTTCTAAATGACCAAGGGCAATCCCTACTTTTCTAATCGGCATATGTTCTTCATAATATTTATCAAAAATATTTTTACATACTAAGAAAATATCCTCTTCTAAAGAAGTAGCTGTAGGAATTTTAATAGAGTGAGCAAATCCCCCATCAGTTAATTTAGAATATCTAATTTTTAAATATATAACATTGCATTCTAAATTATCTTTTCTTAATCTTTTAGTTAATACACTAATCATTTCTTTAATAATTAAAAAAATATCATCATCATAATAATCTTTAAATAATACTTGACTGTGACTAATTGATTTTTCTTTAGGAGTATGACTAAATTCTTTAATAATAGCATTATCAATTCCATTTGCATGTTCAAAAAGTTCTTCGCCTAATATTCCAAATTTATTTTTTAAAATATTTTTATCGTATAAAGCTAAATCTTTGACTGATTTAATATTTAATAAATTTAATCTTTTTTCCATTCTTTTTCCAATTCCCCATATTTCACTTAAAGGAGAGATAGGCCATAGTTTAGTAGGAATATCATCATAAGTCCATTTAGCAATGCCATTTTTATATTTTTTGGCCTCTTTGTCCATAGCAATTTTAGCAAGTAACATATTAGGGCCAATTCCACAAGTGGCAGTAAGGCCTGTTTTTTCTTCAATGGTTTTTAAAATCAATTCGGCTAATTCTTCATCAGTTTTTTGATAATAATGAAGGTAATCAGTAACATCTAAAAAGCATTCATCAATAGAGTAAACGTGTAAGTCTTCATTACTAACAAAATCTAAATAAATATTAATAACTTCTTTACTTTTTTTAGCATAAAGACTTAATCTTGGTGGGACTATCATGTATTTAATATTAGATGGAATAGTATATAGTCTTGTCCTAGAGTTAATATTTTGAGCTTTTAAATAAGGAGTAATTGCTAGGGTAATAGCGCCTTTACCTTGTTTTGGATTAGCAACTACTAAAGGGACTTTAAAAGGGTCTAAGCCTCTTTCTATACATTCTACAGAAGCAAAGAAACTTTTTAAATCAATACATAAAATATTTCTATTTATTCTCTCCATAAAGGTCTCCTTTCCAAACATTTGTTTAGTGACATTATAACATAGGTATTAAAAAATACCAATTCCAAAATATGGAAAAAAATATTATAAGTCAAACTTGTATTTTTTTCGTTTTTTTAGTAGACTACTATTAAGAAAAAGGAGTTGAGCATTTTGAATATTAAACAAGAAAACATTAGAAACTTCTCAATAATAGCTCATATTGATCATGGTAAAAGTACTTTAGCTGACCGAATTTTAGAAATTACAGGGGCCGTTGATAAAAGATGTATGAAAGAGCAAATGTTAGATAGTATGGATTTAGAAAGAGAACGAGGTATTACTATAAAATTAAATGCTGTTTCTCTAAATTATCAATATAATAATGAAACTTATCAATTAAATTTAATTGATACTCCTGGTCATGTTGATTTTTCTTATGAAGTAAGTCGGAGTTTGTGTGCTTGTGAGGGAGCAGTTTTAATTGTGGATGCCACACAAGGAATTGAAGCTCAAACTTTAGCTAATATGTATTTAGCCCTTAATGCTGATTTAAAAATAATACCTGTTATTAATAAAATTGATTTACCTAATGCCAATATTTCTTTAGTAAAAGAAGAATTAAAAAAAGTATTGGGATTTAGTGAAGAAGAGATTTTACTTTGCAGTGGCAAAAGTGGAGAGGGAGTAAAAGAGTTAATTGAAAGAATAATAGAGGTTGTTCCACCTCCTAAAAATAATGATGATAAAAAATTAAGAGCTTTAGTTTTTGATTCTTATTTTGATTCATATAAGGGAGTTGTTGGTTTAATTAAAGTTATTGATGGAAAATTAAAATTAAAAGATGAAATAAAATTTATGGCTTCTTCTAAAGAATTTATTGTAACAGAATTAGGAGTTCATACGCCTAATGAAAAAAAATTAGATTGTTTGCATAGTGGAGAAGTAGGGTATATATGTGCTTCAATAAAAGATATTGAAAATATTGAAGTAGGTGATACGATAACTCTTAAAAATAATCCAGCTAATGAAGCAATATTAGGATATAAAAAAATGAAACCTATGGTGTATTCAGGGATATTTTCGGTTGAACCTAATAAATATGAAGCTTTAAAAGAAGCCTTGGAAAAGTTAAAGTTAAATGATGCGGCTTTAAGTTTTGAAGTAGAATCAAGTGAAGCTTTAGGATTTGGCTTTCGAGTAGGCTTTTTAGGACTTTTACATATGGATATCATTACAACTAGAATTGAAAGAGAATTTAATATAGCAGTAATTGCTACTAATCCTAGTGTTATTTATGAAGTAACTTTAACTAATGGGGAAGTTATAAGTATTGATAATCCTAATAAAATGCCTGATAGTGTTAAAATTAAAATGATTAGGGAACCTTATATTTATACTAATATTATTGTTCCTAGTGAGTATATTGGGTCAATTATGGAATTATGTCAAAATAAAAGAGGTATTTATAAATCTTTAGAGTATATTGATGATAAAAGAGTAAATATTCATTATGAACTTCCTTTAGCAGAAATTGTTTATGACTTTTTTGATAAATTAAAAAGTTATTCTAAAGGATATGCTTCTTTTGATTATGAAGTAATTGGTTATAAAGAAAGTAAATTAGTTAAGATGACTATTTTATTAAATGGTGAATCTGTTGATGCTCTATCTTTAATTGTTCACAAAGATTATGCTTACCAAAGAGCTTGTTTAATTACTAAGAAACTAAAAGAAGTAATTCCAAGACAATTATTTCAAGTACCTATTCAAGCTCAAATTGGTTCTAAAGTAATAGCAAGAGAAAATATAAGTGCCCTAAGAAAAAACGTATTAGCTAAATGTTATGGGGGAGATATTACAAGAAAAAGAAAATTATTAGAAAAACAAAAAGAAGGTAAGAAAAAAATGAAACAAATTGGTAATATTGAAGTACCAAAAGAGGCTTTTTTAGCTATTTTAAGTGATAATGAGTAACTTTTACTTGCGTATTTTGTATTTTTAATATAAAATATAACGAACAAAAGGGGGATTTTTTATGGAAAAAATATCGGAAATAAAAGAGTGGATGCAAAATGGTTATAGTTATCGAAAAATTGCTGAAAAATGTAATACTAGTGATTTTAAAATAAGAAAAGCCTTAAATGAATTAACTAAAGAAGAACAAGATAAATTACTTTTTTATCAAAATATTAATTCACAAGCATTTGCTAATAAAGATTTACTAGATGAAGTAATTACTTTAGGACGCAGGGGATATACTAATTTAGAAATAGGGATTATTTTAGGAATACCAGATAAATTAGTATGTCAAACTCTAAAAGAACTTAAAAGAAGTGGTGGAGCTTATCAAGATAATAATTTATATAAATTAATTAAAGATAGACAACAAAAAACTTTAGATAAAGGAAATGATTATTTAAAGGAAAGAATTCTTTTATTAATTAAAGAATATCATATGAATTTAATTGATTTAGAAAATATTTCTCGGAATTTGATTGTTAAAAATATTATAAGAAATCAAATTAAAGAATTATTAAAAAATGATTATTTAAATGATTTTCTACCTAAAAGTTATATGGAATGTGCAGTAAGATATCATATTAATTATATAAATATTGAAAGATTCTTTTTAGATGCGTTTTGTTTCTCTAAAGTAGAAGAAGAAAAAGCAATTAGAATAGTTGCCCGTGATTTAATTAAAAATGATACAAAAGAAAAAAAGAATGATATTATAAATGATAAATTATTTTGGTTATTATTAATTTTACATTTTAGACTTTCTTTAGAAGATGTTGGAAAATTATTAGGTTCAAAAGATATTAAAGGATTACATGATATGATAATTAAAGAAGCTAATTTAAATGGTTTAGGAAATGCTCTTAAGTTCTTATGGGGTAATAATGAACCTAGTCATTATGGAAGCGCTTTCTTCTATTTACAAGAAGTAAAAAAAGCTAAAATAAATAATGATAAGAAAAGATTATCAGAATTATATGCTAAAATAACTGATGAAGAATATTTTAAATTAATTAATGAAAAAGAAGAAAATGGACTACAAAGTTATACTGATGAAGAAGTAATGATTATTACTAAACATATTATTAAATATGCTCTTCCAACAAGAAAATATCCATTTAGAGAAGAGACACTTAAAAGAAGATGTTCTAAGGATTTAACAGAAGTATTAGAAAATTTACATGAATTTAATAAAAATTTATATATAAAACAACAGTTAGTGAGGGTAAGAAAATGATTATGGAAGAAATATATGATTTAATAGTAAATAAAGGTTGGAGTATTAGAAATATTGCTGATTATTACCGAATTGATGAAAGAGATATTAATTTATTTATTAATGATTTAAAAAAGCAAGATATAGATAAATATAATGCTATTATATTTAGTCGTGATGTTTTTAAAATGCCGATAGTTGATAAAGATTTTTTAGATGAAGTAATATCTTTAGGACTTAAAAAATATACTAATTTAGAAATAGGATTACTGTTAAATAAAAAACAAGTAGAAATATCTCAAGTAATAAAAGTTTTGGCAAATTCTAATTGTGTTTATTATAATCCATCTTTATATCAAAATATTATTGCAAGACAACATGAAACTCTTAATTTAGATAAACTAATTTTATATAAAAGATTAGATAAGATAATTAATTATTTAAATATTTCTTATTTAGAAGTACTTAAAATATCATCATCAACATTTGCTAAAGGATATATAAATTATCGAAATACTCTTTTAATGCTTAGAGACTTTTTAGAAAGTGATTCTATAAATAGTCTTGATGATTTATCAAATACATATCATCTTACTAAAGATTTTGTATCTAAAGTATTTAACCAAAATGATGATTTAAATATTTTAAAAAAAGAATTTAGTCAAGATGTTAAAATAATTAAGGAAAAATATCAAAAAATTATTACAAGTAATTCTAAAAAATATAAAAATATTGATGTTTTAAAACCAAGTAATGACGCGATTTATTATAAAATAAGAGAAAGACAAAATTTTTGGTTAATGGTTATAATAACTTTTGAATTATCTTTAAAAGATTTTACTAAATTAATTGGTGAAGAAGATGAAAAAAGAGTAAAAGAGGCTATTAATTATTTACTAAGACCAAGATGTTATGACAAATATTATCATGCTATTAATTTTTTATGGAATAAACCTAAAAGTGAAAGTCGCTTTTTGCAAGCTAAACTATATGTTATGGAGCTTTCTTTAGCTAAAAAAAATAAAGATAGTAAAAAATATGAAGAACTACTAGCTAAAATTCGAGATTTAGAGTATATTAATGTTATAAAAAAGCATAAAGAAAAATCAATTAAGTATACTGAAGAAGAAATAAGAATAATAGTTAATTATATTATAAAATATGCAGCTGTAAGAGATGATATTCCTGTTTCAGAAAGAGTATATAAAGGAAAATGTCCTGTTGATTTAAAAGAAAAGTTACAAGAAGTATCAGAATATAATTTAGGTTTAATAAAAGTTAGAAAGTAGTTTGATAATATGGTAAATGAAAAAAATTTTAAGTATCAAGAAAAAAGAGGAGTATATATACATATTCCTTTTTGTCGTTCTATTTGTTCTTATTGTGATTTTTGTAAAATGTTTTATGATACTAAATGGGCTCATAAATATTTAAAGACTTTAGAAAAAGAAATAGATAATTATTATATGCAAGATGAAATTAGGTCAATTTATATTGGAGGAGGAACGCCATCAATTCTTAACTTAGAAGAAATGGAATATTTACTTAAACTTACTAAAAAGTTTCATAAAATGAAAAATATTGAGTTTACTTATGAATGTAATTTAGAAGATATAAATATAGATATGTTAAAGTTACTTAAATTTTATAATGTTACTAGATTAAGTATTGGGATTGAAAGTTTTAATAAACATTTACAAGATTTAATGGGAAGACATCATGATTTTAAAGAAGCTTTAGAAAAGATAAAGTTGTGTCGTAGTTTAGGATTTAATAATATAAATATTGACTTAATGTATGGCTTTTATAATGAAACAATGAAAGATTTGAAAAAAGATTTACAATTATTTTTAAAACTTAAGCCTGAGCATATTAGTACTTATAGTTTAATTATCAATGGCCATACTTTATTAAAAGTAAATAAAATACCTGCATTAGATGATGATAGTGATGCTAAAATGTATGATTATATATGTAAATATTTAAGAAAAAAACATTTTAATCATTATGAAGTAAGTAATTTTGCTAAAAAAGGAATGGAATCTCGGCATAATTTAAGTTATTGGGATAATTTAGAATATTATGGGTTTGGAGTTTCGGCTAGTGGTTATATTGATAAAGTAAGATACTCTAATACCAAAAACTTTTTTACTTATTTAAAAAATATTGAAAAAAGAGATTCTACATGTCTTTCAAGGCAAGATATTATGGATTATGAAATTATCTTAGGATTTAGAAAAACAATGGGAATAAATAAAGAAGAGTTTTTTAAAAAATATCAGATACCTTTAGAAGAAGCTTATCCAATAAAGCCTTTACTAAAAAATAAAGAATTGAAACAAAAAAAAGAATATATTTTTATATCTAGGGATAAACTATATGTAATGAATGAAATATTACAAAAAATGGTTTAGGAGGATGTAAATGAAAAAAATATTCTTTTTTTTCGGATTATTAATAATAGGGATAAATGTTCAAGCTGAAACATTAAAAAATTTTGAAGTATTAAATGGTAAATTATCTATTCCTTTTGATTCTAAATTAAATAATTATACTGTTTATTTAGTTAATAGTGATGAAAATATATTAGCTAATTATACTTTAATAGATGAGGATAATGAGGTAGAAGTAATAGAAGATAAAGATAAAGCTATTTATCAAGTAAAAAAAGATAACAATGTATTAGAAGAATATACTTTCTATAAAATAAGAGAAGAGTCATCACTAGTTTTTAACGAAATACCAACTGTTAAACAAGAAAGAATAGCTAATTTACACATTTATGTTACAGGAGTATGTGCATTAATTATTATAATATTATTTAAAATAATAGTTTTAGGTTTTAAAAAGAAAAAATAAATCATAAATTAAAATATGAAAAATTTAATTGCGCATCGTGGTCTAAAAGATAAAAATATTAAAGAATCAAGTTATGAAGCTTTTTTGAAGGCTTTTAATAATCCTTATTATGTAGGAATAGAATGTGATATTAGAACGACTAAAGATAATGTTTTAGTTATTAATCATAATGCTTTTTGTAAAACAAAATTAATTAGAGAATATACATATAAAGAATTAAAAAAAGAATATAATTTAGTAACTTTAAAAGAATTATTAGAAATTAAAACTGATAAAATATTTTTAATAGAAATAAAAGAACCTAATTTAAATATTGATATTTTTTTAAAACTATTAAATAAATATTCTTATCAAAAAATTTATATTATGAGTTTTTACCGAAAAATTATTAAAAAATTAAATATTCCTAATCATTTTTATAAATTAGGAGTTTTAAATTATGTCTTAAATAGTGAAAAAAATTATGAAGATTATGATTTTATTTGTCTTTTAGAAAGAGTTTATACTGATAAATTATATAAATATTTTCATAATCAAAATATTTTAGTTTTTTTATATGGAATTCATCAAGATAAAACTTATGAAATAAATAATGAAGTGTATTTTATTACTGATAAAATAATCACTGCCAATACTTTCCAAAATAATAAAACATTGTTATAATAGAAAGGCAAAGAAAGAAGTAGGAAGTATGAAACGTAGTGAAGTAGATTATGAACTTTTGTCACCAATGATGAAACAATATATGGAAATAAAAGATAATTATAGTGAAGAATTATTGTTTTATCGTTTAGGAGATTTTTATGAATTATTTTTTGAAGATGGTATTACAGCAAGTAGAGAACTAGAACTTACTTTAACAGGAAAAAATGCTGGATTAAAAGAAAGAGTTCCCATGTGTGGAGTTCCTTTTCATTCAGTTAAGCCATACATTGAAAAACTAGTAAATAAAGGATATAAAGTAGCCATATGTGAACAATTAGAAGACCCTAAAAATACTAAAGGAATGGTTAAAAGAGGAGTAGTACAAGTAATTAGTAAAGGAACAGTTGTTGATTTAGAATTACTTAATGAACATAATAATCACTATATAGCAAGTGTTATTGATTATAATTATATGTATGTTTTATGCTATGCTGATATATCAACTGGATACATTGCCGTGATGATGATACCTCATCAAAAAGAAAAATTAATTAGTACTATTTTAAATTTAGGAATTTTAGAAATAATCTTAAAAGATAATAATGATTTAGAATTAATAGAACTACTAAAAAGCTATGGAATAGAAATATCATTTAGTAAAGAATTATTAGAAAATAGTTATGAAAATATTTATTCTAATATAATTGATGAACATTACAAAGAAAGTATTAAACATTTACTATATTATTTAGTTATTAAAGAATTAAAAAATTTAAGTCATTTTAAAGAAGTAGAAGTAATAATACCAGATGATTATTTAGCAATGGATATTCATACAGTTAGAAATTTAGAATTAGTAGAAACAATTAGATTAAAAGAAAGAACTTATTCTCTTTTGTGGCTTATTGATAAAACAAAAACAGCTATGGGTTCTAGGAAAATAAAATCTTGGTTAATGAATCCTTTAAAAAATAAAGATTTAATTTTAGAAAGATATGATAAAATAGAAAATTTAAATAATGAATTTATATTGAAAGATAGATTAAGAGATGCTTTATATAAAATTTATGATATAGAAAGATTATGTGGGAAAGTAACTTGTGGTTCTTTAAATGCTAGAGATTTATTACAATTAAAAATAAGCTTGCAAGTATTACCAGAAATTAAAGAAATAATAGAAGAATTAAAATGGGATATGCAAATTGATACACATGATGATTTAGCTAAACTATTAGAAGAAGCTATTTATGAAAATCCACCAGTAACTATTAAAGAGGGATATTTAATTAAAGAAGGATATAATAAAGAACTTGATGAATTAAAAAGTATAAGAAGTGGGGGTAAAGATTTTCTAGCGTCTTTTGAAGCTAAATTAAAAGAGGATAGTGGTATATCTAATTTAAAAGTAGGATATAATAAAGTATTTGGTTATTTTATTGAAGTAAGTAAAGGTCAAGTAAATAAAGTAAATGAAGAATTACATTGGGAAAGAAGACAAACTCTTACAAATGCAGAGAGATTTATTTCTCCAGAATTAAAAGAAAAAGAAGCCTTAATATTAAATGCTGAAGAAAAAATAATTGACTTAGAATATCAGTTGTTTCAAGAAATTAAAGAAAAAGTAAGTGAAAGAATATTAAAATTAAAAGATACAGCTAATTGTTTAGCCGAAATAGATGCTTTAGCTTCACTAGCCGAAGTAGCAGATATTTATCATTTAGTTAGACCAACTTTAAACAATGAACATATTATTGATATTAAAGATGGAAGACATCCAGTTATTGAAGCAGTTGGAAATATTGAATATGTTAAAAATGATTGTATTATGGACGCTTCTACAAATACTTTATTAATTACTGGACCTAATATGAGTGGAAAATCAACTTATATGAGACAACTTGCTATTATTATTATTTTAGCTCAGATGGGTTCATATGTTCCTGCTAAAGAAGCAAATTTACCAATTATTGATAAAATATTTACAAGGATTGGAGCTAGTGATGATTTAGTAAGTGGAGAATCAACATTTATGGTTGAAATGAAAGAAAGTAAAAATGCTATTTGTAATGCGACTAAAGATTCACTTATCTTATTTGATGAATTAGGAAGAGGAACATCTACTTATGATGGAATGAGTCTTGCTAAATCTATACTTGAATATGTAACTAAAAAAATTGGTTGTAAAACATTATTTTCTACACATTATCATGAGTTAACTAGTATTGAAAGAGAAATAAGTTCTATTAAAAATGTTCATGTATCAGCTGTTGAAGAAAATGGTAGTATAACTTTTTTACATAAAGTAAAAAATGGTTCTTTAGATAAAAGTTATGGTATTCATGTAGCTAAATTAGCAGGATTACCAGAAGAAATTATAACTGAAGCATCAAAGATTTTAGCAATATATGAAAATAAATCAAAGAATAAAACTAGAGAAGCTAATGTTCAATTAACAATGGATTTTCCAGAAGAAAAAGTAATTGACCCCGTAAAAGAAAGATTAAAAGAGATAGAACCATTAAAGATGACTCCAATGGACGCGATTAATGTTTTATATGAATTAAAAGAACTTAACAATAATCAAAAATAATTCACACTTCTTTTTGGTTTTGTGGTATGATGTAGATAATAGAAAGAGAGGAAAGTCATGAGAATAGACAAATTTAAAGAAAAAAATAATAAAAAGAAACTTATGACTTTTGCGGTAGCCCTAGGTGCAATGTTGCTTGGGGGGGGGGTATTTATTAAATAGAAGTTATGCCAACTACCAAGAAAGTGTTAGTTTCAAGATAATGGAAGGGACAGTACAATATGAAGGTAGTGGAGATGTATTTTTTGCATTTTACAATGGAGACCAACAATTAACAGAAATGCCCAAAAAAGATAATTCAGAGGGACTTGGATTTGAGAAAGCAGTATGTGATAAAGGTGCTAGTGTAGAATGGGATAGTAATAAGTGGGCACCTTTAGTAGTAAATTTAAGTGAAACCAAAACAAAATGTACATTATATTTTTCTAAAATGTATAATCTAAAAGAGTATATAGAAAATTTAGCAGAAGAAGATAGAACAACATTAGCCTATGACGATACAAGTGAGAAAAATTTAAGATATATTGGAGCTTCACCAAATAATTATATAGATATAGGAGATAGGGATTCTAATGGTGACCCAATATTATGGCGAATAATAGGAGTCATGAATAATATGACAGTTATTAATGAAGATGATAGTGAAAGTACAGGACAAAGTTTAATAAAAATAATAAGAGCAGATACCCTAGAAGATGGCTTTAGTTGGGACTCATCAGCAAGTGGAGTAAACAGTGGTTGGGGAGTGAACGAATGGAGTCAAGCAGATATAATGACTACTTTAAATACAGAAGCATATTGGAGCAAGGAGAGCGGACAATGTTACAGTAGTTATAACGATGAACAAACAGCTTGTAATTTTAGTAGTACAGGCCTTACTCCAGAAGTTAAAGAAAAATTAGCCAAAGTAAGATGGAATACGGGGACATTTGAAAAATACAATACATCAGATTGGTTAGTCAATGCAACATACAAAGCCGAGAGAAGTAATCATAATGGAAAAGAACAATGTGCAAGTAGTGGGGGAAGTTGGTGCAATGATGATGTAGAAAGAACAACAACCTGGGATGGATATATAGGACTCATGTACCCATCAGACTATGGATATGCAGTCGGAGGAAGTGTAAGAAGTGAATGTTTAGCAAAAAGTATGTTTAAATGGACTGAAAGCAGTCCTAGTTGTAAAGGAAATGACTGGTTACGTGATAGTTATAACACACAATGGACCATAACCCCTGCCCCTGATTCGGAAAGTGCATTCTATGCATTCCGTGTGAGTTCTAGTGGGCATTTAATGACTGACTCTATCGCCTACGGCAGTGCCGTTCGCCCTGTCGCTTATTTAAAGTCTACTATTAAAATTCAAGAAAAATCTGATAACGATTATGGAAGTGAAAGTAATCCATTTGTGCTAGAAGGAGTAAGCTAGAGAAAAAATCTAGCTTTTTTTAGTGGATAAGTATATAATAAAGATAACAAAGGAGTTGAGTCTCATGAAAAAAATACCATATGGAAAGATTGATTATCAAAAACTAATTGAAGATAACTGTTACTATGTAGATAAAACAATGTATTTAGAAAAACTAGAAAATAATGATGATACATTAATTTATTTAAGACCAGGAAGATTTGGAAAAAGTTTGTTTACAAGTATGATGAGTTATTACTATGATGTTAAAAGTGTAGATTTATTTGAAAGTTTATTTAAAGAGACATATGTTTATAAACACCCAACTAAAGGAAAAAATAATTATTATATCTTAAAATTTGATTTTTCAGGAATAAGCGAATCTAAAGAACAAGATGAGTTAATAGATAGTTTTAGAAATTGTGTCATAACAGGAATAGATGATTTTTTAAATAGTTATAAAATTGAATATGAATATAATAAAGAGATACCAGCAGATGATATGATTAAATTATTTTTAAGTTATGTAAAAGGATTAGAATTAGACCATAGATTATATATAATAATAGATGAATATGATAATTTTACTAATGCTATTTTAGAGGGAGATACAGGATTATTTAAAAATGTAGTCACTGGAATAGTAAAAAGTTTCTATGCCAATATAAAGATATATGTAAAAGAAGGAGTAGTAGGAAGATTTTTTGCAACAGGAATATGTCCGATAACTCTAAACTCAATGACAACGGGATTTAATATAGCAACAGATATATCAACTGACATAAGATTTAATAGTATGATAGGCTTAACCCATAATGAAGTAAAAAAACTATTAAATGAAGTGGTAGAAAAAAAAGATAGAGAAAGTATCTATAATATCATGATAGAAAATTATGATGGATATTTATTTAATGAAGA
>CANRKL010000028.1 GCA_947631205.1 uncultured Bacilli bacterium
CATGTGTTTGGATTATTTTAACGTCTTCATTGACGATTTTTGTCGTGGACAAAATTTATGTTTTTATTTTCAACCTTTCTCCTCTCCATCATTCTTTAGCTTTTTCAACACTGTCTAAAAGCAATACTACATCATTTGTCGATAATTCACTATTCAAACTAAAATGAGCAGCTTTTTCAAACACACCTTCAAGTTTATGGTCATCAGGACTAGCAATTCTATCTAAAATTTTAACTGCGTCATCAGTATTAATAAATGCATCACCATTGACATCACCTGTTACAATAATTGTTACTTCATCAATAATTTCACCATCTTTAGAAAGTTGAACTTTATAACCAGTGCCAACAGGAGAACTTTCATCAATTGAAGATCCGTCTTTATTAACAACCCTGATTGTAGCATTTTTTCCACTAATTTCTTCAAATTTTGCTTTTACTTCACTTGCTGTACTACCAGAATCACCTTTACTCATATCAGAACCACTTACTGTTTTGTTAATGCTATCTAGTTTGATTTTACTATCGTCTTCCTTTTGAGCAGTATCATCAAGTTTAAGTTCTTCAAAAAGAACAAATTTTACTGTATAAGTAACTTCTGTTTTAAATTTTTCGTTATCCTTATCAGTGACTTTAACTTGGAAAGATTGACCATCTAATTGACCAATTCCCTCAGTTGGATTAAGATTATTACCATCTTTACCTTTAAGTCCCAATTTTAGAATAAATTGAACAATTGTGCTATTATCTTGGTCATTGCCATTTAAACTATCAAGTTTAATTGTTCCAGCGTCATTTGAATCATTTACAGATGCGATAGATGTTACTTTATCTTTATTAGCAAATAATTTTTCCACAAGCACTTTTATAATATCTTCATAAACATCTTTACTGCCACTTTTAATTGGATAGTTTCCGTCATACATTCTAACTGTAACTTTGTTATCCTCACTTAATTCACTTAATTGAGCATATGGATTACCTTCATTATCCATAGCTTTGTTTGAGGCTTCAATTCCCTCGGTAATGATATTATCAATATCTTTTTCCGTAACGCGTTCCATAATTTTAAAATCGACGGTATAAATAACTTCTTGTTCATTACCATATTTTACTTTAACCTGGAAAGATTGACCATCTAATTGTCCAATTCCACCAGTTGGCTGAAGACTGCCACCACCTTTGCCTGTAAGACCCAATTTTAGGATAAATTGAACAATTGTACTGTTATCTCGAGTATCGCCATTTAAACTATCAAGTTCAATTGTCCCAGCTCCATTGGCATCTTTTACAGAAGCTATAGATTTTACTCTCTCCTTATTAGCATATAATTTTTCCACAAGCACTTTTATAATGTCCGTGTAAACATCTCCACTACTACTTTTAATTGGATAATTTTCATCATACATTTTAACTGTAACTTTATTATCCTCACTCAATTCACTTAATTGAGCATAAGGATTGCCGTCATTATCCATAGCTTTGTTTGAGGCTTCAATTCCATCAATAATGATTTTATCAACCTCATCTTCTGTCATCTCACTAGTAGCTTTTACACATGGAGCAACTACGACACTTACAAATAATATTGCCACTAGTAAACATAAACATAATTTTTTTGAAATATTTTTCATTATTCACTACTCCTTTCTAAATTCATTCTAACATACAACCCCCCCCCGTTGTCAAGGTAGAAAATGTATTTCCTAAAAATAAATTTTTCAAGTAATTTAATTCTAAAGCACCTTTTCTATTCAATTTTCATCAAGTAAATACTTTAACATATTTTTCTTATATCACTTAGTACTTCTAAACCTATTGTTTAAATATTAAGTTTCATTCTTATTTTCTATACTATTTTAGTGCATAATAAAAAAGAAATGTAAACTTTTTTTATTTATTTACACTTCTATTTTTTCTTACAATATTTCTTATTTAAAATTCTTACTTTAACACCTTTTTCATAGGCAAATTTTTTCTTCACGCCATCAGGTAAATTTTTCTTATAAGTTTTCATTTTGACCTCCAAATCTACCAAAGTATATCATTTTTAAAACTAAATTGCAACTAGTCACAATTTTCTCCTTCTTTACATGAATGTTTTTCTAATGCTTTTCCTATAATATCTTCATATATACCTTGTAATTCATTATATTGTTTTTCAGTCATATCATCAGTTACTGTTTGTCCTTCATCTAAATCAGTAGTTCCCGTATGACTTTTTACAACACTTCCATTTTTAACTCCTAAAACAAAAGGTTGATATATTCTTTTTTCTCCTACATCATATTCTTTTCCTTCATCATCAGTTAAAGTATATGGTTGTAACTCTTTATCTAATTTATCTAATAACTTATAGTAATCAGTTGTTCCTTCTCTTGTTTGTTTTACTTCTCCATCTTTTATTTCAAATAAACTTTTAATATCATCTAAGTTTAAATAATATATTTTTTCAACATTCATCTTTTTAGCAGTATCAAGAAGTACTGGAACAGCTAAACGACACCAAGGACACCAGTTAGCCCCTATATATATTATGGCATCTTCATTATCAATAACCTCTAATATTTTTGCAACATCAGCATAAACAATTGGATTATCTTCTGAAATATTTAAACTTCTATAAGAACCTCCACTACTTTTTTCTACTCCATTTAGTGATTCATATTCTTCTTTAAATTTTAAAGAATCTTCATTCCCCCTTTTCATAAAAATAAATCCTAAAGTTACTCCTATAGCTGCTAAAACAACAATTGTTAAAATTATTATTATATTTTTTTTCATATTCTACCTCTTTTCTAAAATCATTATACATTATATATTGTTAAATTTATATTAACTTTAAGTTGAATTAACTAAACTTTAAGTTGAATTTAACAATTTTTTTCAAATTTTAAAGGTATTTGATAAGTTTTTTGATTATTATTTTTATCATAAGCTTTTAATTCTAAATATAAACTATTTTCAGTATAATTTTTACATATTTGATTATAATCATTTATCATAAATGTCATATCTTTTAAATAATCTTCTAAAATTAAACCATTAGAGTTTTCTTTTACTTCATCATCTATTTTTTTAATAATATCATCATTTTTCTCATACAAACTACATTCTATTTTAGTATAAATATTTTTATCAAAATCACCACAATAATCAATATGAGAAATATAAATTGATGATTTACTTTGATTATAAGCAATACTTCCATTAATATTAAATTCTCGGCAATTAGAACCAATCATCTTAAATTCAAAAGAATCACGATGCCAAAAGAAAAATATTAAAGAAAGTATTAATAAAATTATAATTGTTGTTATGATAATTATTATATAATTTTTTTTATTAATTTTTCTTTGCTTACCTTCCAAAAAATCATTTATATCTATATTATAACGATTACATATTTCTTTTAATATTGCTATATCCGGCATATTCTTGCCATTTTCCCATTTAGAAACAGCTTGATAGGTTACACCAAAAAGAGAAGCAAATTCTTCTTGAGTTAAATTATTTTGCTTTCTTATATCTTTTATTAATTTACCTACTTTCTCTTCTTTCATAATACACCTTCAAACTTCAGGTAAATTGTAACATAATTTTTTAGAATAGTAAATTATAAGATTATTGCATCTAATGCTAAGGTAATCATTGTATCTAATGATTTTTCTCTATCTAAAATAGATATAAAATCTTTCTTAAATTTACTATCAACAACTGTTAAAATAACCGCTGCTTCTTTAGAAAAACTATTAGCTATATGAAATAAGGCAAAAGACTCCATTTCTTCCGCAATAATATTGGTGTTTGCAGGGACTCTTTTTAAAACATGTTCATTATCAGAATAAAAGCCAAATTGTTCTGTACACATAACACATCCTTCATATAAATCTAAAGATTTTTCCCTAGCAACTTCTTTTATTTTTTTATTTAAATTATTACTTGGATAAGCTATATGAGTTGGGTCTCCATTATAAGAATAAGCAAAATTAGCCTCAGTATAACTACTATTTGCTAAAACTATATCATAAACATTCATTTCTTCCTTTAATCCCCCACAAGTTCCTACTCTAATTATTTTATCAACATCATAAAAATAAAATAATTCAAAAGCATAAATACTCATAGAAGGCATTCCCATTCCAGAACCCATAACCGTTATTTTTTTATCCTTATAATAACCTGTATAGACATACATATTCCTAGCGTCACTTACAAGTTCATAATTATCTAAATATTTTTCAGCTATATACTTTGCCCTTAAAGGGTCTCCTGGCATTACAACAATCTTAGCTATTTGTTCTTTACTACACTCAATATGTGCTGGCTTAATATGTTCCATTACTTTTGGTGGCTTCATTTTAAATCCCTCTTTCTATTCAAATTAATACTATCAAAAAAAAAGACTATTTTAAAGCCTTTTCATCTTTATTTGACATTTTACTTGACCATTTCTTTAATAGCCTCATAAATCATCTTACAACTATCTTTCGTATCTAACTTCGCCATTTCTTTAATCATCTTTTTTCTCTCTTCTTCATTATCTAAAATTTCATGGATACTATTTTTTATAGTCTCTTTATTTAAATTTTTTTCTTCTAATAATTTAATACACCCCTTATCACTTAATTCTTTAGCGTTGTAATATTGGTGATTATTAGCAACATAAGGACTAGGTATAATAATAGCTGGCTTCTCTAAAGCCAAAATTTCAAAAAGACTTCCCGCTCCTGCTCTTGAAATAACTAAATCACTTATTTTCAATAATCCCGGTAAGTTATCATAATATGGTAATATCTTAACATGTTTTGAAAATTGATTATTTTTAAATTCTTCATAAAAAGTTTTTCCCGTAATATATACTATTTCTAAATTATCTTCTCTCTCTTTTAAATATTCCCTAAATTTATTATTCATAGCTTCACTACCTAAAGACCCTGCTACCACAGAAACTAATTTTTTCTTTTCATCTAACCCTAAATCTTTTTTATTTACTCTTATTGCCGATAATGCTTTTACTCCACTAGGATGTCCTGTATAAATAATTCTTTTATCTTTAGGAAAATATTCTTGACTTTTTTTAAATGATATTCCAATTAAATCAGCATACTTACTAATCATTTTATTACTTTTTCCTGGAATGCTATTTTGTTCATGAATAAATGTTTTAATATTTAATTTATGAGCAGCAACAACTACTGGATAAGTAACATACCCACCAACCCCTATTACTACATCAGGCTTAAACTCTTGCATAACTTTCATACACTTTTTTATAGCCTTTTTAATCAAAAATATATTTTTAATATCTAAAAACGGATTTTTACTAAAGCCATATATTTTTAATGGTAAATAATTTATTCCTAACTTAGGTATTATATCTTTTTCCATTCGATTATGTGTTCCAATATATAATATTTCTAAATTTTTTTCTTGTCTTTTAAATTCTTCTATGATAGCTAAGGCTGGATTAATATGTCCCATTGTTCCTCCTGCAGTTACTACTATCTTCATCTTACCTTCACTCTCTTTCTTACTTAATTATATCAAAATACTTTCAAAGTTAGTCAAAAAAATATTTATTTTCTTTTAACATATATTTTATTAGAGTTGATTGTATGAGAAAAAAATTAGATAAAACTTTATTAATTGTAGTTATTTTAATGACTATTTTTGGCGTAGTTATGATATATTCAGCAAGTAGTATCTGGGCTCAATATAAGTTTAATGATGCTTTTAAGTTTGTTAAAAGTCAATCTTTTTTTGCTTTAATTGGTTTTTTCTTAATGTATACAATTAGTAAAATTGATTATCATTTTTGGCAAAAAAAAGCTAATCTTATCTTAGGTATTTGTTTAATTTTACTTATTTTAGTTTTAATTCCTGGAATTGGCAGTGTAAGAAATGGTTCTAGAAGTTGGTTTGGTATAGGTGGTCTTGGAATTCAACCAAGTGAATTTGCTAAAATTGGTTTAATTATTTACACTTCTAAATACTTAAGTCACAATAAAAAAGAATTAAGAAGCATTAAAAAAGGTGTCCTACCCATTATTTTTATCATTGGTCTTTTCTTCTTACTAATAATGTTAGAACCAGATTTTGGAACGGCAATGGTTATTACTTTAACTTTAGTTTCTTTAATATTCATAAGTGGTGTTAAAATTTCTTTTTTTGTTAAAATTGGTTTATTTGGCTTACTAGGAATTGTTATATTAATTATTATTGCCCCATATCGTATGGCAAGAATAGTATCATTCTTAAATCCTTGGGTCGACCCCTTAGGTAGTGGGTTTCAAATTATTCAGTCCCTCTATGCAATTGGACCTGGAAGTCTCTTAGGTCAAGGATTTTTAAACTCCCATCAAAAACATTTTTACCTACCAGAACCCCAAACAGACTTCATCTTTTCAATAATATCCGAAGAATTTGGCTTTCTAGGAGTCTTAATCGTTACTACTTTTTTTGCTTTCATTTTATATCGTATCATTAAAATATCTTTAAGAAGTACCGACTTATTTAGTAAATTCTTAACTTTTGGTTTAGGAATAGGTATTATTATTCAAGCCATTTTAAATTTATGTGTTGTTATTGGTCTAATTCCTGTGACAGGAGTTACCCTCCCCTTTTTTAGCTATGGTGGCTCAAGTTTACTGGTAACCATGATTTCAATTGGTATAATCTTAAATATTAGTCGTGAATAAATATTTATTTTTTTAAAACTAATTCATTAACTTTTGTCATATTTTGATATTGTGAAAGAATAACTAATGGATATAAAATACCATAATCTATTGACCCATCTTCCCTAAAATATAAGCTTAATTGTAAAGCTCCATTATTATAAAAATCTTTTTTTAGTGATGGTAATAAATAATAACGATTACCTAAATCTACTCTTCCTAAATGAAAATGTCCAAAAATATTTAAAAATATCTCATCTAACTTAATATTATTATCTAAAGAATATCTATTTAAATAATCCATTACATTAATATCTGTATAATCTTTATTAGTATGAAAATTAGAATAACAATTAATGTTGTCATGATAAAGCCCAATCATATCTTGATTATTAAATTTTAACAAACAACTACTATATCCTAAAGAAATAGCATTACATTTAGCTTCAGTAATTATTTTTAAAAAATCAATCCCATAACGATTTGCCCTTTTATCATGATTTCCCCCTAAAAAAGCATAAATAATATTTTTATCAAAATTACCATTCTTTATAAAACTATTAATAGTATCTAAAGCTATATAAAAATTTTGTTCACATCTTTCTACTGATTTACTCATTTCACCAAAATCAAAATTATCTCCTAAATTAGCTAACATTTGAATATTATTTTTAATAGCATATTCATTTAATAAATCAAATGCTCTTTTTAAATACGCATCTTCTCTTTTAATATGCCAATCACTTATAAATAATATATCATATCTCTTACTACTATTTTCAATATTTAAACTATTATATCGATAATTATTTGTTCCAAGTCGATATTTTATAACATTATCATCAACTTTTACTTCTAATTGATACTTCTTTTTAATTTTTTCTAATTGTTCATATATTTGTTTATTAGATAAATTATAACCTACACTACTAAGATAATACTTTAAATCATCAAAAGAAAGAAAATTAATTAATAAATTAAGCATATATTTATCAAGAAAATCATCAATTGCTAACTCACTTTTTAAATCACATATCATAGCTGATTTTTCACTAATTTTTCTATTTAACTTTTCATTTAATTCTTTATATAAAGTAATATCAATATCTTTTTTAGTATTTTCATTTTCTAATTTTTTAATCTTATCATACAATATCCCCATCTTATCTAACAATATTTTTTCTTTCCCAACTGAATTACTTAATTGTTTTTCTAAAGATTCTATTCTACTTGCTACTCTTAAATAATTCTCTTCACTCTGACAAGCTTTATTATAACTTTTTTTTACCTCAGCTATTTGTTTTTGATTTAATCTTTTTTGAGCATTTAATTCTCTATTTAGTCTTTCTATTTCTTTGCTTAACTTATCAATCGTGTCATTTTTCTTTTTAATAGTTTTATCTTTAGGACTAGGTAAATCTTGTTTTTCTTCTCCCACATCTTCTATTATTTCATCTATTTCTATAGACTCTTCTTCTAAACTAATATAATCATCAAACAAACCTATTTTTTCTTTAATTATTTCATCATTTAAAATATTTAAAGGAGCATTTTGATACAATATTTTTATTTTATTAAATTTACTACTATATCTTTTTAATTCATTTATATTTAATCTACGACATTTCATAAAAGAATTAACTAATAATAATAATTTAACTATTTTATTTTGAGAATATTTATCACATTTTTCTAATTCTTTATTTATTAATTCCAAAATATATTCAAAAACTTTAACTTCCTCTACTTTTTTATTAAGTTTATTTAAAAGAATAGTACTATACATATCATCTATACTATTTGTTTTTAAAAAATCTAAAATTGTTTTCTTATCAATAACTGTTAAATCCATATAGAACAACTCTTTTCACAATTGGGTTATATTATAACTGGTGATAATTAAAACTTCAAGAAAAAGTTTATGAAACATAAAAAAAGATGATTTTCACATCTTTAAAATCCATGGCCTCCGCCTCCGCCTCCGCCGAAGCCTCCACCACTTGAAAATCCACCACCAAAACCACTAGAATTAGTAGGACCTGCTGCTCTTGCTGAGGCCGTATTCGCCCCATTTATAGAATTAGTAACTAAACTATTTATTGTATTAGCTATATGAATATCTACCCAACTTGGATAATAAACATATTCATTATTAAACTCACCAAATTCATGTATTTTAGTATTCATAGCTTCTTCTACTTCTTTAGCTAAACCAAATACAGTTGCATAAACTAAATATCTTTCCCATAAACTAATGGCTGGTAATTCTTTTGTCTCAAAACTTCCAAAATCTTCTAAAAATCTTTTAAAAGCTTTCCACCTTACATAATCTTCATTACCTTTTTTAGTTCTTCTTTTAAGCATTAAAGAATATATTAAATAAACTAAACTAAGAGGAAATACTAAATAACTTAAAATAAAATTAACATGATAATAAATAACTGCAAAACTAATTAAAATACCAATCAATAAAACAAATATTCCCACAATTATTGGCTTACCATTTTTCTCATAAAAATTACATTGTTCTCCATCTTTTCTTACACAATTAAGCCAATTATTATATTTACTTTGAAAAGTATTATAAGTCCTACTTCCTTTAGCGTATTTATCTAACTCCACAGAAGTAAACTGATTATTAGACCCCACAGTTTCAAATAAAAAGTCTAATAAAACATCTTCTGTATCATTAACATTATCACGATTAACTAAAGTAAAAGTATAATCTTTTTTCTTTTTATCTTGTCCCGTTTCTTCTACTTTAATATTCTTTTTATAAATTAAATTTAAAATAGATGCTGCCATAGCATTCGGAGTAATAGTCCCTTTCATTAAATAATCAACAACTTCTACATTATAATCCAAAATAAATTCTCGGTTATATTTATTTGTAAAATCACTTTTGTATTCTCTGTCATACTTAAAATACACATAAATCCACCAAATTATTAAAGTAACAAAAAATATTGTTGATATAACTGATACTAAATTATAAATAAATTTAGCTTTTTTAATCTCTTCTTCTCTAACTAAAGCTCTTTTATTCTCTACTTCCAAAATAGCATTTAAAGCTTCTTTATTAGTTTTATTTAATGTAGTTTTATCAAGAATTAAATTCTTATCAAAAGTAATACGTAAATCAACAGGACTATTTCTTTTTAAAGACTTCATAGTTGCTAAAACTGTTTTATTATCCGTTTTATTTATTAATCCCGCAATATCGCCATGTGCCCATACTCTAAACATTTCACTGGTATCTTCACCTGGCAAATGAACCTTTATTTGTAAATTATTAATAGCATCTTCAAATCCATCCCCAATAAATGTCCAATAAAGCTCAGCCACATCATTATGAATAACAACTGCGTCATCTATAGTATAATTAAGTAAGAATCCTACCATTTCATTATTAGCTTTATAATACATTTTATAACTTTTTCCATTTTGAATACTTGACTCAACATAATTAGTATTTACAGCTTCACTATCAAAATAAGCTCTTGTAAGTGGTAAAAAAACTTCATTTAAAGTATTAAAACTTGGTTCTTCTTCTAAAGTATTAGCATAAACTTTAACATTATTTATTCCTTTGGCATTATAAATAGCATTATTACTAAAACTATCTGATTCAATTAAATTACTATTTTTATATACTAAATCTCTTACATAACCATTAAAACTACCATCTAAAACAATTAACTCTTTAACACTTAAATCCCCATTATCTAATATAGTCGCATCAATTAAATAATCAGTAATATCATAATCTACATAAGCATTTACTATACTAGGAAATAACAAAAATAAAAATAATAACAATATCTTTTTCACAAATGCCTCCTTATATCTTTATTCTTAAGAAAAATTAAGCCTACTAAAAAGTAAGCTTAAAATTCTACTTTTACATTTTCTCTTTCTTTTTCTAAAGCTTCAAAGAAAGCATTTTTTTCAAAATGAAATAATTTAGCTACAATATTACTTGGAAACATTTCAACTTTATTATTATAAGTTAAAACTGTATCATTGTAAAATTGTCTAGCTACTGCTATTTTATTTTCTGTTTCTTGTAATTCACCTTGTAATTCTAAAAAATTAGCATTAGCTTTTAAATCTGGATAGCTTTCAGTTAAAGCAAATAATTTAGAAATAGCATTTGTTAAATCATTATTCGCATCCATTTTTTCTTTTGGACTTACTGCTGTTGTGTATGTATTACGAGCTTTTACAACTGCTTCTAATGTTTCACTTTCATGTTTAGCATAACCTTTTACAGTATTTACAACATTAGGAATTAAATCAAATCTTCTTTTTAATTGAACATCAATTTGACTCCATTGGTCTTTAACTCTATTACGTAAAGTTACAAGTGTATTATAACTTCCTACTACAAATAAAATTAAAACAACAACTATTACTAAAACAACAATCAACCATACTGGCATTTTTAATCCTCCTTTATAAAATTATATTATCATGAATAAGACAAAATAGCAATTTAATTTATTTTTCTTTATAGATAGAAGTAAATAACTCTTCATTACTACTTATATCATTATCTTTTTCTAATTTTGGTAAATCATCAAGTGTTGCTAGGCCAAAATAATCTAAAAATTCATGAGTTGTTTTATATAAATTAGGTCTTCCTGGCATAGAACTTTTCCCTGCTTCTTTAATTAATCCTTTAGCTAATAATTTTCTTATAACATAATCAGAAGAAACCCCTCTAAATGTATCTATTTCAATTCTAGTAATAGGTTCATTATAAGCAATAATAGCTAAAACTTCTAAAGCTTGATTACTTAAATTATTTGTAACAGGATTAAGTCCTAATTTTTGATAATAAATCTTATGTTCTTCTTTAGTAGTTAGTTTAAAAGCATTTCCTAAAAATCTTATCCGAAGACCTCTATCATCTTTTTCATAATTTTCTTTTAAAGTAAGAAGTAACTTTTTAACTTCTTCTATATCTATCTCTAAAATATCACTAATACCCTCTAAAGTTATCCCCTCATCTCCTTGAATAAATAATAGTCCTTCTAAAACACCAACTAAATTCATGATACCCTCCAAATCCATATTTTTGAAAAAGTTTTTTCTTGTGTAATATTAATATTTCTTTCTTTACTCATCTCTAATACTGCCAAAAAAGTAGCGATAATATAATCTTTATTAACAACTTCAAATAAATCATCAAATAAACATTTATTAGTATTTTCTAATTTCTTTCTAATCCATAATTTTCTACTAGCAATACTTATTTCTCTTTTAGTAATTTTTGTGTTTTTAGGCTCTTTATAATGTAGTCTTTCTAAAACCCCTTGTAAAGCTTTATATAAATCATCAGCTGTTAAATTATCTTCATTACTTAATGAATATTTTTGTTCATATTCTTTTAAATTTTCTGGTAATTTAGTATGAACCTCTTGTCTTTTTTCTTCTAATTGTTGTAATTTACTAGTTACTTTTTTGTATTGTTCATACATAATTATTTTTTCCCTTAAATCTTCTTCACTTTCTATTACTAGTTCATCATCTAAAGTATCTTCTTCTTTATCAAGTCCCCCAATTAACTTTTTACTTTTTAAATGAACTAAAGTCGATGCCATCACTAAAAAAGAAGAAGAAATATCAATATTTAGATTTTCCATACTTTTAATATACTCTAAATATTTATCAATTATTTCATGCATACTTATTTCATATATATCTAATTTAGTTTCTTTAACTAAATTTAACAGTAAATCCATTGGACCAGAAAAATTATCTATTATTACTTCAAACTCCATATTCTATTCACCTAATTAATTATGACATAAAGTTAGAATTTTGCCAAGATAAAAGTTAAAAGTATCTATTATTCTATTATAAAAGGATTAGTATCACTTCCATAATAATTTTCAGAATTTGCTTTAATTTTTATATTACTCTTTAAATAAGCAACAGGACGGACGACAAAATATTCAGAACTATTATAATTAGCGGAAGCATTTGCTATCCCAATCCCAGCAATAACACAGAACACAGTGTTAGCATACGACGAATGAGGGGCAGGGGTTATAGTCCATTGGGTATTTGTTTTGTCATTATAACTATTTTTTGTACTATCATATAACCAATCATATCTTACACAATATGGGTCATTTATCTCTCCCCATTCTGAAAAAGTTGTATGTAAACATTCTTCTCTTATGTCTCCTCCGACGGCATAGCCAAAATCCGACGGATACATAAGTCCAATATATCCATCCCATGTGGTTGTTCGTACCACTGGGTCATTACAATAGCTTCCACTACATAGTTTTTTCCCATCATTATTACTTCTCTCTCCTTCATAGAATACTTTAGCATTATATCTATTATCAAGACGAGTTGTATAACTATCACTTAAATCATATTGTATTGTCCCAGTGTTCCATCTTACTTTTACTAACTTATCTTTGACACTCGCTGTGAGTCCCGTACTACTAAAATCGCAGGTTTTTTGTTCTTCATTTATCCCATAGTAACACTGTCCACTTGTTTTGTTCCAGTATGCTCCAAAGTTTAAAGTAGTCATTATATCAGCTTGACTCCATTCGTTTACCCCACCTCCATCATTTATTTCAGTTACTGATGAATCCCAACTGTAATATCCAATATTATCGGCTCTAATGATTTTTACTAAAGATTCTCCAGTGCTCTCACTTCCATCTTCATTAATAACTGTCATATTATTCATAATTCCTATAATTCGCCATAAGATTGGTTTATTATTGGAATCTCTATCTCCTATGTCAATGTAATTATATGGATTATTTCCTATATATCTTAAATTAAAATCTTTTGTATTATCATAAGCTATTTTGGAATAATCACTTTTCATTAAATCTTCTACATTATTAGAACCATTAGCATTTTTGCTAAAATATAAAGTACATTTGGTTTTAGTTTTAGTTAAGTTAGTTACTGTTGGAGCCCATTTAGTGTTATTCCACTCAACACTTGCGCTATTATTACATTCAGCTCTTTCATAGTATAAGCCACTATCTTTCTTGGGCATTTCTGTTAATTGTACATCACCATTATAAAACGCAAAGAAGACATCTCCGCTACCTTCATAGTTCACTGTCCCTTCCATCACTTTGAAACTCACACTTTCTTGGTAGCTTGCATAACTTCTATTTATTAAATACCCCCCCCCCAGCGCATATTACGCCAAGGGCTACCGCAAAAGTCATAAGTTTCTTTTTATTATTTTTTTCTTTAAATTTGTCTATTCTCATGACTTCACTCTCTTTCTATTATCTAATAGTATAACATATCATACCATAAATGTGTAAACTTTTTTATTAAATTTACATTCACAATATGTTTAGTTTTTATAAATTATCACTATTTTTTTCACAAAATAAAAATACAAATTGCCTTTTGAAAATTGACTTGTTTTTTTAATTAATTTATAATAGAGATATGGGTGGTATTAATGAGCAAAATAAAATATTATATTGGACGTTTAAAAGAAGCAAATTTTGACAGTTTAAAATGGGCTATCAATGAAGTTCATAAAAGAAGTGGAATAAGTAGAATTATAATATTTTTCGATATGGTCTTTTGTTCTTTTAAATATTTAGCTGGTTATATGGATTATTATTATTACTACTTTGAAAGTGCTGATGCCCAAACTAGAAAAAGCTTCATAACTAGAGGCATTAATAATTCTTACATAAAAAAATTAAATGACCCAAAATACGGAGAAATATTTGATGACAAAATTAAATTTAACGAAGTATTTAAAGACTATATTAAAAGAGACTTCTTAGACTTAAGAGAAACTTCTTTAGAAGACTTTCAAAAATTTGTTAAATTACATCCAATTATTATTTTAAAACCTATTAATTTACAATGCGGAAAAAATATTGAAAAAATAACTATCACCAAAGAAATGAATTTAGAAGACATCTATGAAAATGCTATAAAAAATGAGCAATATTTAATTGAAGAATGCGTTTTACAACATGACAAATTAAATGAGTTATTTCCCTACTCAGTTAATACACTTAGAATTGTAACTGCTCGTGTTAATAAAAAGACAACCATTTTATTTCGAGCAATTAGAATTGGCTCTGGAAAAAACGTTGTTGACAATTTTAATCACGGAGGAATGTATAGCATCATTAATGAATCAGGAGTTATTACAAAACCCGCTATTGATAAAAAAAGCAATATTTATACAGAACACCCTGTCACCAAAACTAGAATAACTGGATTTACTATTCCTTATTTTAAGGAAGCCATTAAATTATGTGAAAAAGCCAGCCAAAAAATTCCCCAAGTTGGCTTAGTTGGTTGGGATATAGCTATTACTCAATACGGACCATTATTGATTGAAGGTAACAATTTTCCTGGTTATGATATTTATCAATCAAGAATTCATTTAGATGAAAATGGACATGGCCTAAGACCTTTATTTGACAAAGTTATCTTTGCAAAGCCTGAAAAAAAGAAATTTTAAGAAAAAATTGTGAAATATTTTGTCGAATGTATTTACGAAAACGAAAAAATGGTTATAATAACAAATTAATCTTCACTTTAGAAGATATAGAAAGGAGTCTTTATAATGAATCAAAATAGTAAAGATGAAGAAAAAAAAAGTATTTTAGCAAATGACATCGATGGTAGTCCATCTCTTCGTATTAATGCTAATTTTGCAAAAAGAGTTTCGAAAATAATTCCTGAGTTAATAGAAGAAGACGATGAGTTTTTTGAGAAACAAAAAGAAAAATGTCAAATTAATTATGCTAAAGATGTAAACAAAGAAGAAGAAAATGATGAAATTATAGAGAGTGATAAGGTTGAAAATAAAAACATAAATTTTGTCCACGACAAAAATCGTCAATGAAGACGTTAAAATAATCCAAACACAT
>CANRKL010000029.1 GCA_947631205.1 uncultured Bacilli bacterium
TGGTCGAGAAGACAGGATTTGAACCTGCAACCCCTTGGTCCCAAACCAAGTGCACTACCAAATTGTGCTACTTCTCGGTAATACTATTAAATTATATCACACATTACTATGTATATGCAATTAAAATATTTATGGTGCACCCAAAGGGAGTCGAACCCCTAACCTTTAGATCCGTAGTCTAACGCTCTATCCAATTGCGCTATGGGTGCAAAATTTAAATACAAATAGATTATATAATAAAGATTGACAAAATGCAATAATTTTCCCTACATAAAATTTAAAATCAGTAAAATTTATATATGGATTAAGTTGATTTTTTTATTTGCTTTCTATAAAATTCCCCAAAGAATAAGGCAAATTATAGCTTCAATTAATCTAGCTTTAAAAAACATTGTTAAGTCTATTTTGGTATCATTTAAGATACTTTTGATTTGAAGATGAATAGATAGTCCTCCAAAACTTACAAAAATTAATGTAAATACTTCTTTGATAGGTGAAGATAAATTTGCCATACCTAAAGAATTTAGCCCTCCCGAGTTTTGCAGTTAAATTTTATAAAATTCTTATCTAGCCCAGGTTTTATCTAGTTTTTTTATGTCAAGCTTTTATCTTTTTTTTGTTGTACATCTGTTGTGTATAATAATTTCTTTAATTTTACCACTTTTAATAATTACAATATTATGGTATACTCTTTGTATAAAGTAAAAAAATATGAAAAGCCTTATAATTACTAGCGTTATTCGTATTTAGACATCAAAAAAAATTTAAATTTTTTTAAAATTGATAGCAATGTACAACAATTAAAAATAGAGTAAACCCTTTATTTATCTAGGTTTGCTCATTTTTACTGCAAAAGTCAAGATAATAAAGATTGACAAAATGCAATAATTTTCCCTACATAAAATTTAAAATCAGTAAAATTTATATATGGATTAAGTTGATTTTTTTATTTGCTTTCTATAAAATTCCCCAAAGAATAAGGCAAATTATAGCTTCAATTAATCTAGCTTTAAAAAACATTGTTAAGTCTATTTTGGTATCATTTAAGATACTTTTGATTTGAAGATGAATAGATAGTCCTCCAAAACTTACAAAAATTAATGTAAATACTTCTTTGATAGGTGAAGATAAATTTGCCATACCTAAAGAATTTAGCCCTTGACTTATTTCAAAAATACCACTGATAAAAGGGTTATTGATAGGATTAGCTAAAGCATTAATGATAAAAAAGAAAACAATTGAACCTAGAATAAGTAACATGGTATCCATACCTTTTTTAATACTATTTATTAAAACATTTATTAAAGAGTTATTGTTATTCTCATAAATTAATACTTGATTATTAGATATAGGAGGTCTAAGGAGGAAAGCTACAATTAAATTAGCAAGATAAGGAATTATTAGTAATTTTAAAATAGTTGGGTGATTACCGGGAAAAATAAAAGATAACATTGAATAGTAGAAAAGAGGATTAGTAAAAAAGGAAAAACTAAAGATATATGATGCTTCTTTATGAGATAATTTATTTTCATTTACTAAATTTTTTAAGATGTAAGCATTAGCAGGGGTACCAGAAAATAAAGACATAAAAAAGGCAAAAGCACCATAAGGACTAGTATGAAAAATTTTTTGATAAATGTTTCCAAATAAGTGACATAGTAAATCAGGTAATCCTAAAAAAATTAATAAATCACTAAAAATAAGCATTGGAAATAAAGAGGGAAAAACTTTGTTTAAAAAAAGATGGCAGGATTTTAAAACAGCTTGTTCTATCAAAGTATTATATTTAAATAGAAAAAAAATAATAAAAGAAATAATAATCATTAAAAAATAATTCTTTCGCATAGTAAATTTTATGATAATTTAGAAAAAAATACTAATATTTTTAGCATACATCTAAATTAATTTGATATAATTTTTATGGGTGAAGATAATGATTCAATATTTAAAATCTTTTATTAAAGAGTATTATAAATTTTTAATAGTTTTGTTAGCTATATTTTTATTATTTAGAATAGAACTTCCTTATAAAGTCTATACACCAGGAGGAATGATAGATTTAGGAAGTAGAATTAAAGTAGATGATGGATACGAGTCTGACGGTAAATTAGGAATGGCTTATGTATCAGTTGTTAATGGAAGTATTCCTTTCTTATTAGCGTCTTATATTATTCCTAATTGGGATATAGTGTCTGATGATTTAATTAAATATGATAATCAAACAATGAAAGAGGCTATGCAAATAGATAAATTAGCTATGGAAGAAGCTGTTAACAATGCTACTTTAAGTGCATATCACAAGGCTAATAAAGATATTTTGGTAACTAATCAATATGTTCATGTTACCTACATTGATAAAGAAGCTCAAACGGATGTTAAGTTATTTGATATAATTTTGGAAATAGATGGTGTTTCAATAAATAATTTAGATGAAATGAGAGCGATTGTGGAAAATCAAAAAGAGGGAGATAAAGTTTCCTTAAAAATATTAAGAGATAATAAAGAGATAACTAAAGAAGCCACAGTTTATAATACATCAGCAGGATTAAAAATAGGAATTGGTGTAACTACTACATATGAGTATACAGAGACTCCTAAAATAGAGATTAAAACTAAAGCAGCAGAATCTGGGCCATCTGGGGGCTTAATGATGAGTCTTGCTATTTATAATGCTTTAACAGAAGAAGATATTACTAAAGGAAAAAAGATTATTGGAACAGGAACTATTGATGCGAAAGGGAATGTGGGTTCGATTGGAGGAGTTAAATATAAACTACTTGGGGCCGTCAATAAAAAATGTGACATCTTTTTAGTTCCTAAGGATAATTATGAAGAAGCTAATGAAGTTAAAAATGAGAAAAATTTAAATATTGAACTTATAAGTGTCAATACTTTAGATGAAGCAATAGATGTTTTAAAGAATATGTAATGTATAAAATTTTAAATTCTTTCACAATAATAAAGTGAGAGGATTTTTATATTATGGCAAAATACAAAGTTGAAATTACAGGAGTAGATACTAATAATTTAAAAGTATTAGATTCTTCTTTACAATTAGAATTATTTAAAAGACTTAAAAATAATAATGATTTACAAGCAAAAGAGTTATTAATTGAGGGTAATTTAAAATTAGTCTTAAGTGTTTTAAGAAGGTTTAATAGTGGGAATGTTAATTTAGATGATTTGTTTCAAGTAGGGGTTATTGGGTTAATTAAGGCTATTGATAATTTTGATTTATCTTATAATTTAAAGTTAAGTACTTATGCTATTCCTTTAATAAAAGGAGAGATAAGAAGATTTTTAAGGGATAATCATACAAGTGTAAGGGTAAGTAGAACTATTAGGGATTTAGCTTATCAAATATTAAAATATAAAGATAGTTATATGCAAAAATATGGGAAGTCTCCAACTAACTTGGAAATAGCTGAATCGCTAAATATTAGTGAATATCAAATAGCTGAGGCGATTGATGCTTTAAAAGAGCCAGTAAGTATTTTTGAACCAATATATAATGATGGGGGAGATACGATTTATGTTTTAGACCAGATTGCTGATAAAAAAGAACAAAGAGAAGATAAAGATGTTTATTTGACTTTGAAAAAAGCTTTATTAAAATTAAAAAAAAGAGAGCAAGAAATATTATATGAACGTTATATAGTGGGTCATACTCAAATGGAATTAGCTAAAGTTTATCATATTAGTCAAGCTCAAATATCTCGTATTGAAAAGTCGGCAATTTTAAATTTAAAGAGATTAATGAAATAAAAAAGTGATAACCTTTTAATCAAGATTATCACTGCAACCATTACTACTAATAGTTACTTTACCGGTTGTTTGGGCTTTTTCGCCTTGATAAATAACATTATAAGTAACTGTTTGACTTTGGTCTATTTTAGAACTATCAAAGCCACTGTAAGCAATTGTGGCACTGTTTGTTACGGTATTACCATTATATTTAACTGATAAAGCATTTTTAGGATCAAATATTTCACCTTTTTTAATACATACATCAAAAGCTGTTGCACTAAGGCCATTATTATTTGAAGCACCACCTCCATCATTATCTACAAGAATGGTTGCACTAGTACTTATTCCATTACTTTGATTACCTTTAAAGATACTATAAGAACTTTTTATGGTGAATTCATATTTTCCACTTTTAGAAGCTGTATATGTATAAGTAGTCTTATCAGTCCATCCTAAATCTTTATAGTTACCATTTGCATCTTTAACAAATATTTCATAGCCAATAGCTCCAATGCTTCCAGAATTATAAGAATTATAAATACTCATATATTGATTATAAAATCTTTTAAAAGCATTAGGATAGTTTTTAGCAAAATCTTTAAAGTAATTGTTAAATGATTGAGTAACTTTATCAGTATTTAAGGCTGGTGGAGTAGATATACCATTCCAAGAAATAGTAATTGTTTTTCCACTTGTTCTAGCACTGGCATTAGATGGGGCACTAAGGTTTTCAAAACGGTCAGATGTTTCGCTAGGTTCAGAGCCTGCTTTAAACATAGCTTGAGTTCTCATATTAGCTGGGGTATTGGCACTGGCTTTTTTTGGTGGTAGAGTATTGGCTTCAATAGTAACAGTTGTAATACCGCTAGGCTTTTGGAATCTACTTTCAGCTTTGTATAAACGATTAGCAATATAGCCACTTATATTATTTCTAATTGCACCGGTTGGAGTTGTAAAGTAGTGATTTTCATCTAATTTATCATAATCATAACCTAACCATATTGACATTGAATAATCAGGACTATAGGTATTTACCCAATGGTCAGGTGTTGCATATATACTTGCTCCAGTAGCGGCTGCTCTTGCTTCATCAATATTTGATGTTCCGGATTTAGAAGCTATACCAGGTCTTAAGTTCCAATCAATTGTTCCTCCAACACCTTCATTAGTTGCTTGAAGCAAAATATCAGTTATTAGGTAAGCTGTTTCTTCGGACATTACTTTCTTTTTCTCATATTTCCATTCAATAACTTCTTCAGTTTCTAAGTTTTTAACTTCAGTAAATGAATATGGTTCAATGTAATATCCACCACGTCCAAAGGCAGCATAAGCAGCAGAGGCGGTTAGAGGAGATATACCTTCTGGAAGACCTCCGACAGAGAATGCTTCTAAGAGTTTATCGCCATAATCAATTCCTAAATTATGAACAAATTCGGTTATATTTTTAGGGTCAACCATTTGGAATGCTTGTAAGGCAGGAATATTTCTGGAAGCTGATAGGGCATTTTTCATAGTCATTACACCATAGAATCCATTATCCCAGTTATTCATTCCGACACCATTATTGTAAGTATATGGATAGTCTAAGAATATTTGTTGAGGAGAAGCATTGTTATATTCAATTAATGGTCCATAGTCAAATAGAGGTTTAGCAGTTGAACCAGGTTGACCTTTAACAAGGGCACGATTTAATCCTTTAGCAACATAATATCTTCCAGGTCCTAAAGCAACGATTGAGCCATCAGTTGTTCTAGTAATAGCTACACCAGTTTGAACAAGTTCATCTTTCCAGGCCACTGCTGCACCATTTTGCATATCATGAATTACATTTTGAACATTTAAATCAAATGTAGTTTTAACAGCATACCCGCCACTTTCATAAATATTAATTCCTAATTTATCTTGAACGTCTTGAACAACATAATCAATTAGAACTTGATATGGATTAGCAGCAGTTTCTTCAACATTATTTTTTAATAATGATGTAACAGATATTTTTTCGGCATCTTCTTTTTCTTCTTCAGTAATATAACCATGACGAACCATTAAACTTAAAACAGTATTTCGTCTTTCTTCTGTAGCTTCAGGATATTTATATGGATTAAATATGCTTGGGTTATTATACATTCCAACAATAATTGCCGCTTCTGGTAAAGTTATATCAGAAACACTTTTACCAAAGTAATATTGACAGGCTTGTTCAACACCATTGATACTTTCATAGTTTGTACTTCCTCCTGCTAACCACATGGAATTAAAGTAAAATTCTATGATTTGTTGTTTAGTATAATTTTTTTCAATTTTAAATATGGCCATATAAATATCAGTAAATTTTCTTATAATGCCTTCGATGCCACTAGCTTCATCAGAAGTAAAGTTTTTCTTAACTAATTGCATGGTGATGGTTGATGCACCACCGGCATCGGAATTACCTGCTAATTGACCTAAACTGGCTTTAAAAAATCTTCCAGCGTCAAAGCCATTATGTTGAAAGAAACGGGAATCTTCTGTTGCAATTAAGGCATCAACTAAAACTTGAGGGAATTCATCATAAGACTTAATAACGCGGTTTTCTTGACCTAATCTAGTAATTAAATTATTGTCTTTATCATAAATAGCACTGGCTTCTTTATTATATAATCTAGTAATTGTAAATTCGGGAGCTGTAAATACTATGTATAGTCCAAAAGCTAATATTAGAGAAGCAATACCAATTCCAAAGACCATAATAACTATTAAAATTGTTTGACCAACATGACCTTTCTTTTTCTCTTTCTTTTCTTTCTTGGGTATCTTTTCTTTTTTAACTTTAGTTTTTGTCTTTTTTTCTTTAATTATTTCTTCTTGTTCTTCTTTAATTTTCTTTGGTTTTTTAGAATTTAATTTTTTTGCCATATATACTCTCCTTTAAAATAAATTTCTTCAACAACTGGTAAATAATCAATTGGGGGATCAATTTTTTCTTTTATTAAATAACCTTTTTCTTGTAAATAAGAGTAGGGAATACTTTTTCTGGTTTTATTATCTACAAAATTTATAAATTGGTATCCATCTAATAAATATGTTAAGTTATTCATTTTAATAAGTAAAAAAGTAATTCCACCATGTTTTAAAACGTTTCTTATATGTTTAATTTGATGAGGATGAATATTAGCTAAGGGAAATGATGTAACTTGTTTAGTTTCTTTAGCTTCAAATTCAATATATTTTCCTTTATAAAGTCCATTATAATCTAGGGTAGATGGAGATAAAAAATATCCTTCATTAATAACTCTACCATGAATATTATAACTAGCTTTACTAATACCAATTGGAGTCGGTTTTTTATAGATGAGAGCTAAATCTTTTTCTCTATAATACTCATTAGCTTCATTAATTAAAGATTCAAAATCCATTCCTCGATTTCGATAATTAATATACTTGGTTGCTTCTTTTTTAATATTATTTGGATATCTCATCTAAATTTCCTCCAATACAATTATACTATTTTTCTAATAAATAGGAAAGAATTCTTTTAAAGTATATGTCAATTTACATATTTAAAAAATATCATTTGTTTTGTCGAATGAAAAGACAAAAAATAAAAAATTTATTAAAATAAATAAAGAATAGAGGGGATAATATGTTTTCAGAAGAATTAGTTTTAAATAATCTTATTGAAAAGATAGATTTAGTATTCATAAAATATTTAGAAAACAAAGTAGATTCTAAGTAAATTTTAGATATTGTCAGTGTCAAAAAATTTTAAGAGTGTAATATTTATTAAAATATGGTATAATGGTTACACAATTAGAAAGTAGGCAGTGTTTATGAATGAAAGACAAAAAAGTGTGAGAAAGAAAAAGAAAAGTAAAATATTAACGAAAGTAAGTATAATAATATGGGTATGCTCATTGATTTGTTTAAGTGTCCTTGGATATTTTATATATGATGCGAATGTGCTTCCCACGAATTATTTTATTTATATTGTTATAATATTTGTTTTATTACTTGCTATTCATGGCTTGTTTGTGTTTAAAAAGAAAACTCGTTCATGGGCTTTAATAACTATAAATGTTTTTGTAGTGTTATTTATGGGAGTAGAGATATTTGGGACTTTAAAAATTAATGATACTATTAAATTTTTAAGAGAAAATTTAGGTATTAAGTTTGAGATGAATATATATAATATAGTCGTCAATAAAGATGCTAGTTATGAAAATGTTTCAGATATAAGTGGACTTACAGTTAAAGTATTTAAAGATATGGATGATGTTACGCCTTTTGAAGAAGCTGTTAAAAAGAAAGTTGATATAGTCTTAGATTATAATGAAAATGCTTTTCAAATTTTATCAGATTTAAAAGATAATAAAGAAGATATTGTAATTGTTAATTCTGGTAATTATGATATGATGGTTAGTAATGATGAAGATTTTGAAAAACAAGTTAAAATATTAGATACAATTACTGTAGAAACAAAAGTTGAGGGTTATAATTCAGGAATTGATGTTACAAAAGACCCATTTGTAATATATTTGAGTGGAATAGATACAAGAAGTGGTTATTTACCTAAATATAGTTTAAGTGATGTTAATATAATTATTGCAATTAATCCTCAAACAAGAAATATTCTAATGGTTCATATTCCAAGAGATTATTATGTTCAAATATCTGGAACAACAGGTTTAAAAGATAAATTAACTCATGCTGGAACAATGGGTGGAGTAGAATTATCTATGGCCACGATTAGTGAATTATTAGAAATAGATATTCCATATTTTGTTAGAGTAAACTTTAATTCAGTTGTTAATTTAGTTAATGCAATAGGGGGAATTGAGTTATATTCTGATGTTGATTATAGTTTTAATTGTTATACAGATTATGGTTGTACTTTTTATCCAGGGGTAAATGCTGTTGATGGAAGATGTGCTCTAGCTTTTGCAAGAGAAAGATATGCTTATGAAGCAGGAGATAGACATAGAGGTGAAAATCAAGAACAAGTAATTGAAAAAGTTATTGATAAAGTATCTAGTTCAAGTACTATTATAAGTAATTATTCTGATATCTTAAATGCTTTAAATGGAACTTTTGAAACTAATATAAATCCTGATGAAATAACTTCTTTAGTAAAAATGCAAATTAATGATATGAAAGGTTGGCATATAGAAAATGCTAATGTTACTGGTAGTGGAGCATCTATGCCAACATATAGTTATCCTAATCAAAATTTATACGTTATGAATCCCGATATGGCAAGTGTTGAAGCTTCTGTTCTTAAATTAAATGAAGTATTAGGTACTAATGAAGAAGAAGAATAAAAGAATATTATCTTGGACGGGTCTAATTAGTTGGATGTTCTTGATATTCTTTTTTTCATCTCAAACAGGAAGCGAAAGTAGTAATTTATCAAATGGGGTATTATCCTTTTTATCATCAATTATTCATATATCTTTAGATAATCAGTTATTTCATTTGTTAATTAGAAAATTAGCGCATTTAACTGTTTATTTAATCCTAGGTGCTTTACTAATAAATCTATTTAAGCAATATCAAAATATAACTAAGAAAAAGATGATAATAATGATTTTACTTTGTATGTTATATGCCATTAGTGATGAATTTCATCAATCATTTGTAGCTAATAGAAGTCCCATGGTAATAGATGTCTTAATAGATACTTTGGGTTCTACAATTGGTATTTATTTATATAAGATAGTTAAGAAGCCTAATAATTCTTAACTTTTTTTCATATAATTTAATAGGTGAAGATAAAATGCGTTTAATAATATTATTATTTTTATTAGTTTTGATATTAGATATCTTTTGTTGTATTAATTCATCTAAAAAAGAAGATTAAAAAAAGTATCTTTAATTAGATACAATTGTTTTTAAATTTAAAATAAAATCATTCATGATAGATAAGTAATTATAATTGTTTTTATCGTCATTATCAGATAGAGTATTCATCATATTGACATTGATAATTACGGCTTTATTTTCGGTTTCTAATCCTTTGATAATATCGGTATCTGGTTCATAATTTTTTTTAAGTAAATAGTGATATGTATTAGAACTGAAAGAATTTTTTAAAGTATTAATATCAGCTTGATTTTCTAAGTAATCTTCAAGACAAATAACATTAAATCCATAATTTTCTAAAAATTTAAATACTTTACTAGTTGCTATTAGAGTATTTTTATTATTTTCTTTGGCATCTTTAGCAATTTTTCGCATGTCAGCATCCATTATGGAAAGAGTTTCTTCTAATTCTTGATAATTTTTTTCTATTTCTTCATTGACATATTTACTACCAACTAAGCTTTCCAAATTATTTTTTAAGTTTGTGGCAAGCATTAAGAAGTTACTTGGACTAAGCCATAATTCTTCAACTTCATAATTTATTTTTAATCCTTGTGCTACATCAATAATTTTTAATTTTTTATTTTTATTATATAAAGATTTAGCAATTTGTTTTTCGTTAGTTGCTCCATTATATATAAAAAGAGTACCTTTACTATAATCATTTATTTGTTTTTCAGTTAGACTATATTCACTTGGTAGTGAACCATTAGGATAAATAGAAGATGACTTACTGTGTTCCTTATATAAAGTTTCTGATAAAAAATTTATAGGATAAACAGTTGTATAAATAGTTGCATTATTTAAATTATTCCAATCAAAACAACCACTAGTAAATAATATCATTATCCCAAGAATGACACAAAAAAATATTTTTTTCATTTAATTTTCCCCTTTTCTAAAGGCTGATAGCCATATAATCCTCCAGGTCGACATTTAATTATTCTTTTAATTCCCATTATAAGTCCTTTAAATGCACCATATTCATTAATTGCTAAGATAGTATAATTACTACAAGTTGGATAACAACGACACATACTATGAGTGCTAAGTGGTGTTATTTGATAACACTTAATGAAAAAAATTAAGATTCTTTTCATGGAAATCACCTATTACCATTTTATCAAAAAAATCCGAAAATGTCTTTAATTTTTTCAAAAACAAAATAATTAGACACCCCAAAAGAAAAAATATTATTTATACTTAATAGACTTTTTGAAAGAAATTTAGTACAATAAAAAAGAGAGTGGTGATAATATATGGATTTTCAAAAATTCTTTATAGACCGAGGAATTAAATTGAAAAATTTAGAATTAATGGAAACAGCATTTACCCATACATCATATGCCAATGAAAAACATATTAAAAGTTATGAGCGTTTAGAGTTTTTAGGTGATGCGGTTTTAGAATTAGTTACAAGTGAATATTTTTATTTAAACACGAATTTGGAAGAAGGCAAAATGAGTAAAATAAGAGCTAGTTTTGTTTGTGAAAATGCTTTAGCGTCTTATGCTAAGGAAATCGGTTTAAATAAATATATTCGAGCTGGAAAAGGTCAGAAAAATAATGTTAATGATACGATAATAGCTGATGTTTTTGAAAGTGTTTTAGGAGCTATTTATTTAGATTGTGGTTTTTTAGTGGCTAAAAAGTATGTTGAAGAAATTATAATTCCCCATATCAAAAAAGAAGACCATTATTTAGTTGACTATAAATCATTATTACAAGAATTAGTTCAAACAGATAAGAAAAGTTTAGAGTATAGACTAGTTAAAGAATGGGGTCCATCTCATGATAAAACATTTACAATGGAAGTAGTAATTGATGATATAGTTTATGGGGTAGGAGTAGGTAAAAGTAAAAAAGAAGCTTCTCAAAAAGCAGCATATGATGCGATTAGTAAAAGGGCAAAGTAGGTGAATCATGAAATTAAAAAGAATAAAAATAGATGGTTTTAAGTCTTTTGCAGATAAAGTAGATTTAGAATTAAATAGTAATATTATAGCTATTGTCGGGCCAAATGGTTCTGGAAAAAGTAATATAGTAGATGCCATAAGATGGGTATTAGGAAGTCAATCTTTAAAAAGTTTACGAGGATTAAAAGAAATGAGTGATGTAATATTTTCAGGAAGTGAAACAAGAAATCCTTTAAAAAGAGCTGAAGTTGCTTTAGAATTTGATAATACAGATAATTATTTAAATTCTACTTTTCCCCTTGTTGAAGTTAAAAGAATTTTATATTCTAATGGTGAGAATGAATATTTTATTAATAATTGTAAAGTAAGATTAAAAGATATTACTAATCTTTTTTTAGATAGTGGAATTGGGGCTGATGAATTAAATATTATAAGTCAAGGTAATATTGCCGATATTATTAATTCTAAGCCTCAAGATAGAAGAGTTATCTTAGAAAGTGCAAGTAAGGTATTAAAATATAAAACAAGAAAAATAGAAAGTATTAAAAAGCTTGATAAAGCTAAAGATAATTTAGATAAAATAAAATTAGTAATAGAAGAATTAGAAAGTATTAAAGAACCTTTAAAAGAACAAAGTGAGATTGCTCAGAAGTATTTAGATTTAGAAAGTGAATTAAAAGATTTAGAAATATCTTTAATAACTTATGATATTACTAATTATCATGATGAATATCAAAAAATAGAACAAAATCAAAAAGAAATAGAACAAGAAAAGATAGCTAAAGAAGTTTTAATTAGTAAATATAATAGTAATATGGAAAATTATCAAACTAAAATATTAGAATTAGAAAATAAAATTAGAGAAAAACAAGAAGAAAATAATCAAATAACTAGTAGGCTTGCTCAAGTAAATTCTCAAAAAGTAATGCTTATTGAAAGTCAAAATTATGATATTAATAATGAAAAAATTAATGAAGAATATTTAAAAACTTTAGAAGAAGAAAAAGAAGTTTCTAAACAAATAGAAGTTATAAGTTATACAATTAAAACTTTAGAAAAAGAATTAAAAACTTTAAAAGATGAATTATTTACTACTACTAAAGACTTAGAAAATAATTTAAATAAAAAGAAAACTTTAGATAATAATTATCAAATTAAATTAAGGGAGACCCTAAAAATTCAGAGTCAAATTGATATTTTAAAAAATAATATTGATGAAGATTTAACTATGCCTAAAAGTGTTAAAAATATTATTAATCATCCCAATTTAAAAGGAATACATGGGCCAATTAGTAAATTAATTAAAACAGATGCTAATTATTTAAATGCTATTAATGTCGCACTTGGTAGTGCTTTAAATAATGTGGTTGTTGATAATGAATTATGTGCGTCAAAAGCTATTGATTATTTAAAAGAAAATAAACTAGGAAGAGTAACTTTCTTACCATTAAATGTTATAAAAGGAAGAAAACTAGATGAAGATATTTTAAATACTTCCTTAAAACAACCAGGATTTGTAGGAGTAGCTTCTAATTTATTATCTTATAATCCTATCTATAAGGAAGTAATTGAAGCAAGTTTAGGCAATGTTTTAGTGTGTACAAATTTTGATACTATGAACTCTTTAGCTAAAAAATTTAATTACCGTTACCGAGTAGTAAGTCTTGATGGGGAAATTATTCATACTGGTGGAAGTATTACAGGAGGGTCTTTAAAAAAACAAAATAGTTCTTTAGATGATTTAGTTAATTTAGAAAACTATCAAAAAAAATTAAATGAAGCTACAAAAAGTAATGATAAAATTTTAAAAGAATTAGAAGAAGTAAATGAAATGTCTAATAATATCATGAAAAATAAAAATGACTTAAATGAAAAAATATATCAGTTAACTAGTAGACTTACTAATAACTATCATGAATTAGATGTTTTAAAAGATAAAAATGAAGAAATTACTAATAAAGCTAAAAGAGTTAGTACTTATCAAAATAAAGAAGTAGACAAAGAAATAAATAATTTAATTAAATTAGAAAAAGAATTAGAAACAAAAAAAGCTATTATGACTAAAGAACTAGAAGAATTACAACAAGAAAAGAGTGATTTATCTTCTAAAACTTTTAGTGAAGATAAAAATCGAAGAGATAATACAACTATCTTAAATAATTTAATTAATTCTTTAAATCAAAATGAAGTAAAGAAAAATAAAATAGATGTTAAAATGGATTATTTATTAAATGAATTAAATGAAAAATACCATTTAACTTATGAAAAAGCTAAAAAAGATTATATCTTAGATTTTGAAAGTGATTTAGCAAGAACAAAAGTAGATAGTTTGAAAAAAGAGATGGAAAGCCTTGGAATGGTTAATTTAGGAAGTATTAGTGAATATACAAGAATTAAAGAAAGATATGATTTTTTAAATCTTCAACAAGAAGATTTGGTCTTATCAGTTAGTGATTTAGAAAATGTTATATTAGAAATGGATAAGAAAATGGAAGAAAGACTTACAACAACATTTGCTAAAATAGCTGATGAATTTGCTATTGTCTTTAAAGAACTATTTCGAGGAGGTAAAGGAGTTTTAAAATTAACTGACCCAGATAATATATTAGAATCTGGAATTGAAATAATAGCAGAGCCTCCAGGTAAAAAATTAAATAATATTTCTTTATTATCAGGGGGCGAGAAAACTTTAACGGCAATTGCTTTATTATTTGCTATCTTAAATGTTTTTCCTGTTCCATTCTGTGTTTTAGATGAGGTTGAAGCTGCATTAGATGAAGCTAATGTTGATATGTTTGGGAATTATTTGCAAAAACAAAAAGAAAAAAGTGAATATATTTTAATAACTCATAAAAAAAGGACAATGGAATATGCTGATACTTTATATGGAATAACTATGCAAGAACAAGGAGTATCTAAAATTGTAAGTGTAAAATTAGAAGAAGCATAAAATAGAAAAAGGGTGGTTTAAATGAATAAGAGTATTTTAGATTTTACAAAACTTTCTATGACAGATGAAATACTTGAAGAAAAATTAGAGTATATAGCTTTAGCTTTAACTTTAAAAAATCAATTAAATATAAATATCCTAAATGAAGATGGTTATTCTTATGTATTAGATTTAAATAAAAAAATAAATGAATTTGATTATAGTTCTAATAATACTTTAGATAATATAAAAATATTAAAAAAAGAAATTAAAGAATTAGAAAATTATTTAAGTAGTCCAATATATGATTTTGGACTACTTAGTAATGATTATTATGAATTAGTTAAAGAATATGAAAGTCCTGTAGATATTTTAAAAACATCTATTTTAAAAGAAGAAGATTATAGTTTATATTCTTTAAAAATTGATAGTTATTTTTTATTTAAATATTTGACAGCTGAAGCTAAAAGTTTAGAAGAAAAAGAAAATAGAACATTAAAATTACATAAATAGTAAACTAATGAAAATAAATTTACTATTTTTTTTAATTTTGTGATATTATGTATATAGAAAGTAGGAGATGAAAATGGATAAAAAGACAATTGGGGGGGGGGTTATTAAATAAGAAAATAGTAATCATACTACTAATTCTTATAATAACCATAACAATAGGAGTAAGTTATGCTTTTTGGCAAATAATCAGAACTCAAACAGAAGCAAATATAATAAAATCAGGGTGTGTCGATATAACATTGGATAATGAATTAAATGAAGTAAATTTAAGTAATGCTTATCCCATGGAAGATAGTGAAGGACAAAATTTAGAACCATTTACATTTACAGTAACCAATCATTGTAATGTTAAAATGGATTATGA
>CANRKL010000030.1 GCA_947631205.1 uncultured Bacilli bacterium
ACTATAGATAATCAAACAAATAATATACAACTTAATAATGCTTATCCCACAGAAGATAGTGAAGGACAAAATTTAGAACCATTTACATTTACAGTAACCAATCATTGTAATGTTAAAATGGATTATGAGATAGGATTAGAAATGTTAAGTGATACAAATTTAGAAAGTAAATATGTTAAAGTATTAATAAATGAACAAGGAACAAGTGGTAGTTCTAAATTATTAAATAGTTATGATAATGAAGATGTAACAATTATAAAAGAAGCTAAAGAAGGAAGAATACTTTTAGAAGGAAAATTAGACCCAACAACAGATAATAATAAACCTAGTAAAAAAGATTATGAATTAAGACTATGGTTAGATAATGAAGCTGGAAATGAAACAATTAATAAAACATTTAGAAGTAAGATAGTATTAAGTGGAACAATGGGAAGTGAACCAAAACGTTCTGATGAAGTATGTAATAAAAATCCTAATAGTGTAGATTGTTTGTTATTAAAAAATGATGATAAAAATGAAGAAGCTCAATTAGCCTATGATGATACAGAAGAAAATAATTTAAGATATATCGGAAATAGTCCATATAATTATATAGATATAGGAGATAGGGATTCTGAAGATAAGCCAATCTTATGGCGAATCATCGGGGTCATGAATAATATGACAATTGTTAATGACGATGAAAGTGAAAGTACAGGACAAAGTTTAGTAAAAATAATAAGAGCAGATAGCATAGGAGACTGGAGCTGGGACACATCGGCAATAGGAGTAAACAAAGGTCGGGGAGTCAATGAATGGAGTCAAGCAGATATAATGACTACATTAAACACAGGAGCATATTGGAGCAAGACCAGCGAACAATGTTATAGTGGTTATAACGATAAACAAACAACTTGTGATTTTAGTAGTACCGGACTAACTCCTACCGTCAAAGAAAATATTGCTAAAGTAAGATGGAATACAGGAACATTAGGAGAAGCATATAGTAGTACTGTATATAATAGTAATGAAAAATTTAATGCAAAGGCATTCTATACAGCAGAGAGAAGTACTCATAATGGAAAAGAACAATGTGCAAGTAGTGGAGGAACATATTGTAATGACCAAGTAAATAGAACAACGACATGGGATGGATTTATAGGACTCATGTATCCATCAGACTATGGATATGCCGTAGGAGGAAGTGTAAGAAGTGAATGTTTAGCAAAAAGTATGAGGGACTGGAGTGGAAGTACTCCAGATTGTAAAAATAACGATTGGTTAAGAAATAGTTCTAACGCACAATGGACCATAACACCTGTCCCTACTTCGTCGCTTGCTAACAGTGTGTTCAACGTGTATTTTGTCGGGCACGTGTATGTATACGAAGCCAACGCTGCTCATGCCGTTTACCCTACTGCTTATTTAAATTCTTCTGTTAGAATTCAAGAAAAATCTGATAGTGATTATGGAAGTCAGGGTAATCCCTTTGTGTTAGAGGGAGTAAGTTAAAGTCGATGTTTTTTTCATATGATGTATATTTTTACATGTAATAATTTGACAAATAATATATTTTTTATTATATTAATTGTACCGAAGGTACTTAGTATCTTGTCAGGTCTATAACTGATATATAATTTAAATTTAGTGCTTAGCACCATATCAGTTAGGAAAAGGAGTTTTTACTTCTTTTTTTATGGTAAAAATAAATTATTGATAACATTAAATATAAAAATTTTTATTTTTATTGAGTTTTTCTGAATCATTAATATAACAATTTTATTTTACATTTTTTCCTTTCAATCTTTTTCAATTTTATTTATTGATAAAAAATTATGTCTTTAAAATAAAAGACTCTTGTGGTATGATGTAGATAATAGAAAGAGAGTGAAGTCATGAGAATAGACAAATTTAAAGAGAAAAATAATAAGAAGAAACTTATGACTTTTGCGGTAGCCCTAGGCGTAATGTGCGCTGGGGGGGGGGTATTTAATAAATAAAAGTTATGCTAGCTACCAAGAAAGTGTGAGTTTCAAAGTGATGGAAGGGACAGTGCAATATGAAGGTAGTGGAGATGTCTTCTTTGCGTTTTATAAGGGTAACGAGCAATTAACAGAAATGCCTAAAAAAGGTGCAGGCTTAGGCTTTGAACGTGCCGAATGTAGCAATGGAGCAAGTGTCGAATGGGATAGTAATAAGTGGGCACCTAAAGTATTAAATATAACTAAAACTAAAACAAAGTGCACTTTATATTTTAGTGCGAATGCTAATAACTACAGTAATATAGAAGACATAATGAAAAGTAATTCAACAATGGTAGCTTATGATGATACAGTAGATTTTAATTTAAGATATATAGGGGCAAGTCCAAACAATTATATCGATATAGGAGATAAATATAAATCTGATATATGGTATGGATATTATAGTACAAGTATTCCATCTTATAAAGAATATAATTCACAAGCCGAATGTACTAGTGCAAGTTCATATAATGTAAATTGTAAAGTAGGAATAAAAGCTGGTGAGCCAATTTTATGGCGAATCATAGGAGTCATGAATAATATGACTGTAATAAATGTTGATGGAAGTGAAAGTCCAGGACAAAGTTTAATAAAAATAATTAGAGCAGATAGTATAGGAGGCTGGAACTGGGATTCATCAGCAAGAGGAGTAAATGATGGAAAAGGAGTAAATGAGTGGAGCCAAGCTGATTTAATGACTACCTTAAACGCGGGAGCATATTGGAATAAGGAAAGTGGACAATGTTATAGTGGTTCAAGTCAGAAAGCTTGTGATTTTAGTAATACAGGACTCACCTCAAGTGTCAAAGATAAATTAGTTAAAGTAAGATGGAATACGGGAACCATGCCAGATGAATATTCAAGTAATACAAGTAAAATAACAGCAAGTTATATGTATGAAGCCGAGCGAAGTAGTCATAATGGAAAAGAGTTATGTGCAAGCAGTGGAGGAAGTTACTGTAATGACCCAGTAGAAAGGCGTACTACATGGGATGGCTATATAGGCCTCATGTATCCGTCAGATTATGGGTATGCAGTGGGAAGAGATGTCCGAAGTAGTTGTTTAGCAGGAACAATGGATAAATGGGATGGAACTAGTTATGGAAGTAATCCGGATTGTAAAGAAAATGATTGGTTAAGAGATAGTTCAAATGAACAATGGACCTTAACTCCTGCTCCTTATCGGTTGCATGCCGACTTTGTGTTTTATGTGTCTTATGACGGGAAAGTGAGCTATCACTATGCTTACGCTGGTTTTTCCATTCGCCCTGTCGCTTATCTAAGGTCGAATACACAGATTGTAGTCGGAGAAGGAACAAAAGAAAATCCGCATACCTTAAAAGCGTGATTGAAAAGCTTGTGGGCTTGTCAGAAAAATGTGTGAGCTTGTCAAAAAAATGATTGACAAGAGAAGAATAAAGTAGTATATTTAAGATGCTTAATAGTAGTGGAATGATAAAGGTGCTTTTTGATAGTATCGAATGATATTATCTTTGGGTTGTTGATTTTATAGTCCGACCTAAAAGTACCTTGGGCTACTTGAGTCGCCCGTTTTCACTAAGAATTTTTTCTTATCGGCTATTAAGATGTGCGCATAGTGGGTTAGCGATAAGAGGTAGCTATTTATATTCTGTCAATATATGTAGTTTACTATTCGACCACGGAAAAGTATGTTGTAGACAGACAACGTATTTTTTTTGACTAAAATACAGATTTTTTTAAAACTGTATCTTTTTTTTTAACAAAAATCAACGAATTTTACAAATTGCATTAAAAAAAAAGGAAATCGAGACTTTTTGGGTAATATTATTAGTAGAAAGAGTAAAAATCTTTCTTAGAAAGGAGGACTATGAATAAGTTATACGAATTCATTAAAGAACGAAAGATGCTATGTATTAGTTTGATTATGTGTTTATCAACTATTTTTATGGGATTACTTTATTTTAAACAAGTTGACGCTAGTGAAGCATTTACTTGTCCTAAAGAAAATGAAACAGAAGATATTGAAGTTTTAGAAGATTCTAGTGATGGTTCTATAAATGTTGATATTAAGGGTGCAGTAGAAAATCCTGGTGTCTATAAAGTTCCAGAAGGTTCAGTCGTTAATGATTTAATTGATATGGCTGGGGGATTAACGATGGACGCGGATACTAAAAATATTAATTTAAGTAAAAGATTAGAAAATGAAATGGTTATAGTTATTTATACTAAAGATGAATTAAAAGACAAATTAGCTTTAGAAGATGCAACAATTGATGATAGTTTGTTAAATCAAGATTCTATTATAAATAATGATTATGATGTTTTAGATGATACAACTTCTAAGAAAGTATCATTAAATACAGCTACTCTTGAAGAATTAATATCTTTACCAGGATTAGGTGAAGCTAAAGCCAAAGCCATAATTGACTATCGTAGTGCATGTGGTTACTTTAAGAAAATTGAAGACTTAAAGAATATTAAAGGAATTGGTGATGCTGTCTTTAAAAAATTGGAACCTTACATTACTGTGTAAAATTAGTTTAATAATTTTAATAATAATCAGTATGATATGGACAAGCATTAATCTCTTGGTTTTTCATAAGAGTAAGTTTAGAGGAAATGAAACAAAGATAACTGGTAAAATAATTACTTATTCATTTTCTTTAGATAATCTTAAAATAACTCTACAAGCTGATGAAAAAATTGTTGTTTTTTACCATATTAATAATGAAAAAGAGAAAGAAAGTCTTCTAAGTAATATAAACTTTGGTGATATATTAGAAGTAAGTGGAAATATTAGTAAGCCTAAAACTAATCAATTACCAAATACTTTTTCTTATCAAAAATATTTATATTATCATCATATTAATTATATTTTTAATGCAAAAGATTATAAGATTAAAAAGCAAAATAATATCTTATATAAATTGAAAAATATTTTATATAAGAGAATGGAAGCTATTAGTAATAACGAATATTTGAGGGCTTTATTATTAGGGGATACGACTAGTGTAGATATAGAAGAATTTCAAAGTAATGGAATTAGTCATTTGTTTGCTATTTCAGGGTTACATATGGGCTTTATTATAGCAATATTTTTAAAGATATTTAAAAAAGTTCCTCATAAAAATATTTTACTCTGCTTTATATTATGGTTTTATGCTTTTTTAGTTAATTTTAGTCCATCTATCTTAAGAGTAGTAATAGTCTATACAATTACTCTTATAGTTAAAAAATTAAAAATAAAATTATCTAATATGGAAATATTATCTTTCTCTTTTTTCCTTCTTCTTTTAATAAATCCTTTTAATCTTTATGATGTGGGGTTTCAATATACTTTTTTAATTGCTTATAGTTTAGCTATTTTAGATTTAAATAAGATTAAACTTAATTTATTTCAAAAAAGTTTATTTATTTTTTTAGTTACCATACCTATAACAGCAATTAATAATTATGAAATAAATTTATTAGCAATTATTTTAAATTTAATTTTTATTCCCTTTTTTACTTTAATAATCTTTCCTTTAGGATTTATAACTTTTGTTATTCCAAGTTTTAATAGTTGTTTTCAATTTTTTTTAAATATCTTTGTTAATTTAAATAAGTTCTTTTTAAATATTTCTTTTGGAAAATTAGTAATATTTAAATGCTCTTTTGTTGTTTGGTTAGTTTATGGATTTTTATTATGGCTTATATTTGTAAAAAAGAAGAACAAACTTTTTTTAGGTATTATTGGAATGGGTATTTGTTTAACTTTTTATCCTAAGCTAGATAAAGCTTTTTACTATACAGTTTTAAATGTTGGACAAGGGGATTCTTCTCTTATCATAACGCCTCATCAAAAAGAAGTTATTTTAATCGATACAGGTGGTAATTTTAGTGAACAAAAAAATTATCAGGCTAAAAACATAGCTACTTATTTAAAAAGTTTAGGTATTTTTAAAATTGATTATTTAATACTTACTCATGGAGATTATGACCATATGGGAAATGCTAGTTTTTTACTTTCCAAAATAAAAATTATGAATGTTATTTTTAATAGGGATGAGTATAATGAATTAGAGAAGTCTTTAATAGAAAAGTTAAATAAAAGAAATATTTCTTATATAAAAGATATTGATAACTTAAGGGTTGGTAATATTAGTCTTACTTTTTTAAATACTAAATTATATGATAATGAAAATGATAATAGTAATGTTATTTATTTTAAGTATTTTAAATATAAATTTTTGTTAATGGGAGACGCAGGTACTTCAAGGGAAAAAGATATTTTAAAAAAATATAAGATTCAAGACATTGATTTTTATAAAGTAGGACATCATGGTTCTAAAACATCAACAGATAAAGATTTTATAGATGTTATTAGGCCTTCTTATTCTTTTATTTCAGTTGGGGAAAATAATTTATATGGTCACCCCAAAGATGAAGTTTTAAAAATACTTAAAAATTCCCATATATACAGGACAGATATTGATGGAACAATAAATGTTAAAATAGATAATATGGGGTATAGTATTTCTCTTTTGTAAAATTTAAACTATTAAAAGTGATTAATGTTTGATAAAATAAAATAGATTTCAGGTGATTATTATGGTTTATTTAATTAGTACAGATTCTAAAGTAATGTTAGATAAAAAAATAAATAGTTTAATAAAAGATGGGGAGGAAGTTATATCATATAATTATTTAGAGACTTCATTAGATGAAATAATTGATTCAGCTTCTTATGGTTCTTTATTTGATTATCATAAAAATATTATTGTTAAAAATGCTGATTTTTTTGGGAGTGTTAAATTAAATGATAAAGAAAAAAATAAGTTAGTTAAGTATTTAGATAATCCTAATCCTGATGTAAATATTATTTTTGTTACTTATAATTCTATAGATAAGAGAAAAGAGATTGTTAAAAAAGTAGGAGAAAATATTATTATTTTAACAGCTCCTAAAGGTTATGATTTAATTAATTATACTAAATTATTAATAAATAAATATGGTTTTTTGATGAATGATGAAGAGGTAAAGTATTTAATAAGTGCTTCATTAAATTCATGGGATTTAATTAATAATGAAGTAGAGAAGTTATCTTTGCTATTTGAAAGTAATTCTAAAATTAGTATGAAAGATTTACAAAATATAGTTTGTTCTAATGCAAAAGATAATGAATTTAAATTTGTTGACGCAGTTGTTAATAAAGATGGGGGAGAGGCTTTTGATTATTTGAAAGACTTATTGTTATTAAAAGTAGACCCTTTAAAGTTATTTAATTTATTAACAAGAGAATATCGATTAATTTTAATGTATCAAATATTATATAATAAAAATTATAGTCGTAATGATATGATAAAAGAATTAGGGGTTTATGATTGGCAATTAGATAAAATTAGAAAAGAAAGTAATGTGTATCATATTGATGATTTAAAAGATATAATGATTAGTTTAAATGATTTTGATTATGCAATTAAAAGTGGACAAAAAGAAAAAACTCTTGCTTTAGAAGAGTTTATTGTAAATATTATGGGTTTATAAATAATCTTTGTATTTTTGCATATTTTTGAAGTTAACTTTTGCGATTTCTAAAAGTTTATCTTCGCCATATTTTTGGACAATTTCGGCAGCAATTTTGTCGACATTTTCTCCAGAACCTTTAGGAATGGGAATATTAAGACTATCAGATATTTTGTCAAATTCTTTTAAAAAGACATAACGACTGATACATGAGGCAACAGCAACAGAGGCACATAAGCTTTCAGCTTTAGTTAAAAAAGTAATATCTTTAACAATGTTTGGTGACTCGTAGATATATTCATAATATTTTCTAGGATAAACAAATTGGTCTAAAATTATTTTATCATAATCATAATTTTTATTTTTCATTTGCCATAGAACTTTATTATGTAAAATAGCTTTGATTTTATTCATATTATAACCCATTTTTTGATATTTATTATAATCAGTGTTATTTAATATATAAGTACAATAAGGAATTTCTTTAATTAAAGTTGGAGCGATACTAATTATTTTTTCATCAGTTAATTTTTTAGAATCTTTAACTCCTAATTCTTCTATTAAAGGTATTTTATCAGTGGACACATATGTTGCGGTTACAACAATTGGACCAAAAAAGTCGCCTACACCAACTTCATCAGAACCAAGAGTATTTATGCTATATATATCATGACGTGTTTCATTATTTTCTTTGCGTTTTTGATTGCCTTCCATATAATTAATGGTTTTTCCAGAAACTTTTTGCTCAATCTCGGCCCATAGTTTAGCGTCAATATCAGCTGATATTCCTTGAAACATTACTTTACCAGATTCATATAAAGTTATAATTGTCCCATTTTCTTCAGCTTGAAAAACAGCATAGGGAGGAGTCTTTTCTCTTCTTTTATCCTCATAATACTTAACCATTCTTTCTTTTAATTTATCACTGACTTTAAAAACAATAGTCATTTTTACTCACCTCTATATAAATTGTAGCATAAAAAGTTTTGCTTTTCATTAATATTTATAATATAATTTTTATAGTAGGAGGTTATTTATGAATGGGTTAGTTGATATTATTATAATTTTATTTCTAATTTTGGGGGCAATTATAGGTTTTAAAAGAGGATTTTTTAAAAGTGCTGTAATGTTTTTTGGAACTATTATAGTTTTAGTGTTATCTTTTTATTTAAAAAATCCCTTAAGTAGATTAATGTATACTTATTTACCATTTTTTGATTTAGGAGTTAAAACATTTAATATAATATTATATGAAGCTTTAGCTTTCTTAATCATTTACATAATCTTAATGAGTGTCTTACAAATTATTATAAAAGTTACAGGATTATTTGAAAAAATATTAAAATTTACAATAATTTTAGGAATACCATCAAAAATATTAGGAGCAATTTTTGGTTTATTTGAAGAATACATTATTATATTTTTATTAATATTTATTTTATCTCATGTAAGTTTTGTAGCACCTTATATATCAGAAAGTAAATTAGCGCCTAAAATACTTAGTTCATCACCACTTATTTCTAATTTAACAAGTGATTATTATGCTTCATTTGAAGAAATATATAGTTTAAAAGAGAAATATAATAATACTAGTAATAAAGATGAATATGAACAAGAAGCTTTAGATATTTTACTTAAATATGAGATAATTAATCCTGATTCAGCTTTAAAACTAATTGAGAAAAATAAATTAGATTTTGAAGGAGCTAAAGAAATAGTAGAAAATTATGAAGGAGAATAAGATATGATTAAATTTTTAGAAAAAGATAATTTTAAGGAAGAAGTAAATAGTCAAACTATTTTAGTTGACTTTTATGCAGATTGGTGTGGACCATGTAGGCAATTAGGAAGTGTATTAGAAAATATAAACACTGTTGATATATTAAAAGTTAATGTCGATAATTATCCAGATATTGCTAAAGAATATGGAGTTATGTCAATTCCGACATTAATAATTTTTAAAGATGGTAAGGATGTATCGAAAAAGATTGGACTTCAAAGTTTAAGTGAATTAGAAAGTTGGATTAAAGATAATATATAGTTAATAAAAGGGTATCTATTTTAATGTAGAACCTTTTTTAAATAAAATAAAGATTGAATGAATATATTAATTTATAGTTTAAATTAAAAAAAATATATGCTAAAATACTATCAAGATTTAGGTGTAATTGGGGTGTCACATGAAAAAAGAAAAGAAATATCGTAAGAGATTATTTAAAAGATGGAAATGGCAAATTTTTGGGGGAATTTTCTTTTTATTAATTATTATTGGCGCGATAAGTTTGGAATTAAATAAACACTTATTGATTATTCAAAATATTGAAAGATTAGATAAATTAGTTGATTATAGTGAATTTAAGTTAAGTCTAACACCCAAAAGTAAATGTTATGATGAGATTTATTTAATATATGAAACTGATGATTTAAAGTATTATACTAAGTGTTTAAAAAGTGCAGATATTTATTATGGGTCAACTAAGACAACTATTGCTGATGCTTTAAAAAAGAATTATTTAGATTTAGATTTATTAATTAAGCATACAATTAAACAAAGTTATGATAATAAAATTATATATACTTCTCAAAAATTTAGTAACAAAGGAAATTATGTTGTTACACGACAGAATGTCATAGATGGAAAAGACCGCATAATTATTTCTTCTTTATAAATTTTTTTTGATGGTTAAGTAGCTTTTACATACTACATAGAAAATATTAATTATTTCAGCAATTACTAAAGAAAATAGACCGATTTTAGCTAATGATAAGATACTTAGAACAAGTAATTTTATAATCGTTCCTTTTAAGGTTATTTTCATACTTTTATTTGCAAGTCCTAAGGCTTGAAGGGTACTAATTAATGGAGCTTCTAAATAGAATAAAACAAAGAATGGAGCGAGGGCAAAAATATAGTTACTTCCTAAAGTAGTATTGTATAAAGTATATAATAAATTATTACGAAAAATATTGATAATAAGAGAGCTAGATAGGCCAATAATAAAAGAATAAGTTAAGGCTTGTTTAAGTCTTCTTTTAAGCATTGATAGATTATTTTCAGCCTTATATTTACTTATTTCAGGAATTAAGATTTGACTTATAGCGCCTATAAAAAATGAGGGAAGTGTAAGAAGACCAATGGCATAAGCATTGTAACTAGCATACTCTCTTAAGATAAATTCATTAGAGTATCCACTAAATAATAAAAAGTTAGTAATAATTATAGGTTCTAAGAAAAAGCTAATATTGCCAATAAATCTTGATGAGACACTGGGGATAGAAGTGTTTAAAACATCTTTAGCTATATTTTTATTAAAAGATATACAATCTTTGATAGTAATTTTTTTAGATGGAAGATAACAGCTAAAAACAATTATACTAACTATTTCACTAATAATATTTAATAAAATTAAACTAATAACTCCTAATAATAATGATTTTTTAGTAATTATAGGTAAAATAAATAGTAAAAATAAAATTCTTACAATTTGTTCATAAATATTTGAGACAGTATTAGGGGTAACTTGCATTTTTCCTAAAAAATAACCACGCATGATAGAAGTTATACTAATAAAGGGAAGAGTAGTAGCCATAGCGATTAGTAAATAATAAGATTCTTTATTTTTTAAAAGATAATTACTGATAAAGGGAGCTAAGAGGATAATTAAACTAATTAGAATGGCATTTAAGATAAGCATAATAATGGTGGTTGTTAAAAGAACTTTTTTAGAAGAGTATTTCTTTTCACTTATTAATTTAGAAATGCTTATGGGTAGAGCAAAAGAAGATAAAGTAATAAAAAGAGAATAAGCAGGAGTTACTATAGTATATAGGGCAATGCCATCTGGGCCAATTATTCTGGTGTAAATAATTTTGACAACAAATCCTAAGATTTTAACGATGAAACCTCCAATTAAGAGAATAAATATTGACTTTTTAAATTCGTCTTTGCCCATGTTTACTTGTCCTTTCAATACAACTTGCGTTATAATATTGTATGTAAGTTATTTACCTTTTAGGAGGGATTTAAAGTGAATTTAATTGAAGACGAATTTTATGAAAGAATGTTACCAGCCCTTAGAGTTAAAAAAAATTATTTAAAAACTTTAAAGATAACAAGTATTACTGAAAAAGATATATGGCATTATTTTTGTTATACTTATTGGGAAAATGAAAATAATTTAACGATTGATAAAATGGTTGATGATATTTTAAATATTGATAATTTAAAATTATGTTTGGAAATAAGAAAGGAAAAAGATAATGGAACCAATAATAGTAAATAAGCAAAGTAGTATTAAAATAACAGGAGAAAAAATTTTATATTTTGACCCTTTAGAAGTTTTAGCTTTACATGATGCTGATTATATTTTTATTACACACCCTCACTGGGACCACTTCTCACTTCTTTCAATATTAGAAATCAAAAAAGAAAATACTGTTTTTATTACGGTTAAAGATATAGTTGAAGAATTACTTTCAATAGGAATTAGAGAAGAATATATTGTAGTAGTAGAACCTAATAAGAATTATGTATTAAAAAATTTAGAATTTAGAACAGTTCCTGCTTATAATACTAATAAAAATTATCACCCTAAAAAAAATAAGTGGGTTGGATATGTTGTCAATTATGAAAATGTTATATATTATATTACAGGAGATACGGATTTATTAAAAGAATTAAAAGAAGTTAAATGTGATGTTTTATTTGTGCCTATTGGTGGAACATATACAATGGATGCTTTAGAAGCAAGTAATTTAACAAATGCTATTAAGCCAAAACTAGTAATTCCTACGCATTATGGAAGTGTAGTAGGAACTTATGATGATGCCAAAATATTTCAAAGTAAATTAGATAAAGGTATAACTTGTAAGATATTATTGAGGAGGAAAGACGTTGAAAAGTAAGCTAGAGGAACTAATCAATAAAATTGAGAGTAGTTTAAAAAAAGAAGAAATAGACAAAATACGTGAAGCTTATAATTATGCTTTATCACAAGCTTTAGGTAAAAAAAGATTAAATGGTGATGATTATATTTTACATCCTTTGAATGTAGCGCTTATTTTAACAGATTTAAATATTGACTGTGATTGTATATGTGCTGCTTTATTACATGAAACAATTAATCATGGGACATCAACTTATGAAGAAATTAAAAATCTTTTTGGGGAAGAAATTGCTTCTTTAGTATTATCAATATCTAAAATAAATAGATTAGAATTATCAGATGACTCCAATGCTTCTAGTTTGTATTTAAGAAAAGTTTTAGTAGGACTAGCAAAAGACGTTCGAGTTTTATTTATTAAAATAGCTGATAGAATTCATAATTTAAGAACTGGTTATGCCTTGCCACCGGAAAAATTAAAAGAAAAAATAGATGAAACAATGAATGTTTTAATTCCAATAGCTCATCGTCTTGGAATGTATGCTTGGAAAACAGAAATGGAGGATTGGTGTTTAAAATATAGTAAGCCTGATGTTTATGATGATATAGTAAATAAATTATCATTATCTCGTAATGAATTAGAAGATAATTTAGAAGAAATGCAAGAAAGTATTAGTGAAATTTTAATAGAACATAATATATCTTTTGAAATAAAAAGTCGTGTTAAAAGTATTTATAGTATTTATAATAAACTTAATAATGGTAAAAAATGGAATCAAATATATGATATTTTAGCGCTTCGAATAATTGTTAATAAAGTAAGTGAGTGTTATTTAGCTATTGGGCTTATTCACGCTAAATATAGACCAATTCCAGGACGTTTTAAAGACTATATAGCAATGCCTAAAGAAAATATGTATCAATCATTACATACAGGTGTTTTTGGAAGTGATGGATACCGATATGAAATTCAAATAAGAACACATGAGATGGATGAAATTGCCGAAAAAGGAATTGCGTCTCATTGGTCATATAAAGAAAAAGGTAGTAAAAATATTCATGATATAATGGAACAAAAATTAGAAATGTTTAGAAGTTTAATTGAAGCTAGTGATAATACTAATTTAGAAGAATTTGATAATCAAGTAAAGAATGACTTTTTAAATGAATGTATTTATGTTTTTACACCAAAAGGGGATGTTGTAGAATTACCATTTGGTTCAACTCCTCTAGATTTTGCCTACCGAATTCACTCAGGAGTTGGGGATACAACAGTAGGAGCAATTGTTAATGATAATATAGTAAATTTAGAGTATACTTTGCAAAATAATGATATTGTAGAGATTAAAACTAATCCTAATAGTGTGCCTAAAAAAGAATGGTTAAACTATGTTAAAACTAGTCATGCTAAAAATAAAATTAAGTCTTATTTTAATAAAAATGCTAAAGAAAGTATCATTGAAAAAGGAAAATCTTTAATGCAAAATGAACTTAGAAAAAGACATATAAGTTTTGATGAAGTATTAAATCAAAATTCTCTAAAAAATGTTTTTAAGGAGTTACATTTAAATGATATAAATGAACTTTACTTTGCTATAGGAAGTTTAAGATATACTAGTGCTTATATAATTGATTTAGTGACAAATGAACGAAAAAGTGCAAGTGATGCTTTAATAGAAAAAATAATTAAAAATAATCCTAAAAATGCTAATCAAGGAAAAAATGATATTTTAGTATCTGGGACTAATGATATATTAGTTTCAATTGCAAGTTGTTGTAAGCCAGTATTTGGTGATGAAATAGTAGGTTATATAACTAAAGGTAATGGAATTAAAGTTCATCTTAAAACTTGTGAGAATATAAAAAGAGAAACTTCAAGATTAATAGAAGTATCATGGAATAATGAAGGATTAGGAAATTATGAAGCTAAATTAATAATAAAAGCTTGTAAAGAATGTTTATTAGAAATTGTAAGTAAAGCAACTGTTAAAAGTGTTAATGTAGTAAATATTGAAACTAAAAATGAAGATACTAATATTAAATATAATCTAACCTTAAAAGTTAAAAATAGTAGTCAATTAGAAGATTTTATTAGTGAATTAAAAGGTATAAGTGATATTTTGGAGGTTAGAAGAAAATGAAAGTAGTTGTTCAAAAAGCAAAAAATGCCCAAGTTACAGTAAATAATAAAATAGTTGGAGAAATTGATTTTGGTTTAATGTTATTAGTAGGATTTACAAAAAATGATAATGAAGAAATAATTGATTATATGGTTCATAAAATTTTAAATTTAAGAATATTTGAAGATGAAAATAATGTTATGAATAAAAGTTTATTAGATGTTAATGGTAGTATATTATCTATTTCTCAATTTACTTTATATGGAGATACTTCTAAAGGAAATAGACCTAGTTATATTAAAGCATTAAATGGAAGTGAAGCTAAAGATTTATATGATTTGTTTAATGAAAAATTAAGAAATATGGTAAATGTTAAAACAGGAGTATTTGGGGCAGATATGCAAGTTACATTTACTAATTTAGGACCTACAACCATTATTTTAGAAAAAGAAAATAAAGATGAAGTGTAAATAAATAAAAAAAGTTTACACTTCTTTTTTATTTTATGTTAAGATGTATATAGAAAGTAGGAGATGAAAATGGATAAAAAGACAATTGGGGGGGGGGTTATTAAATAAGAAGATAGTAATCATACTACTAATTCTTACAATAACCATAACAATAGGAGGAAGTTATGCTTTTTGGCAAATAACGAAAACTCAAACAGGAGATAATGTGATAACTTCAGGGTGTGTAGACTTAACTATAGATAATCAAACAAATAATATACAACTTA
>CANRKL010000031.1 GCA_947631205.1 uncultured Bacilli bacterium
CATGCGTTCGGTTTATTTTAGCGTCTTCATTGACGATTTTTGTCGTGGACAAAAATTATGCTTTTATTTTCAACCTTAACACCTCACATATAGTACATCAAAACATTTTCAATTAGTCAATCTTTTTTTCTTCTTAGCCTTTTGTTTTTTTCTTTTCTTTTTTAATTGTTTTTCTTTTAAACTAATCTTTTTCATAATATCAAATTCTTTTTGATTACTAGTAAATAAAGTTGGAAAGGCTCTTAGTAATCTGGCTGGTGATTTTTTCTTTAGTCCTTTAAACTTTTTCATTTGTTTAGCAAGCATTTTTTCAAGTAATCCTGGTATTTTAGCTAATTTATCATTTTTTAGTTGTTCAACCACTATTAAACGATTTCTAAGAGAATAGGCAACAAGCATGGAGTAAATGGTGTCTATTATAAAGATAATTAGTAAAATAATTGTAGTAATTATTAAATAGTTATCTTTTATTTCTAATAAAAATTTACTTATCCAAGGATTTATAAAATAAATTATTAATATAGAACCAATTCCAAATAATATAGAATTTAGTAAGCATATTCTACCATTAATATTATATTTTTGATTACTATAATCCCACCATTTATTATGAAATATTTTTTCTAAAGCATATGAGGTAAGATATTCTATAACAGTCGTAATTATCATTCCCAGTAAAAAAACTAAGATAGGACTTTCTTTAAAAGGACTTAAAAAGAAGATTAAAAAGATACTTCCTACTCCATATATGGGTATCACTGGTCCACACAAAAAACCACGATTAGTAAGTTTTTTTTCAACAATACAACACATTATCATTTCAGCTACATAGCCCATCATCGAAAAAAGTATAAATTTCATAAACAATAACGCTAATTGATACATAATAACCTCTTCTTTTTAAAATTGTTTATAGTATACCATAATATTTATTAAAATATGTAATATTTTTCCAATTGCACAAATATATTATAGTAAAAAATGGAGGAAAATTAAATGATTAATAAGCAAAGTTTATGGTTTGTAACATTATTTAGTTTAATATTAGTTTTAAGTATTTATTATATTACTATGTCAGATAGTAACTTACAAAAAATATTAGGAGAAGTAAGTAGTACAGAAAATAATGCCGAGTATGTAAATAGTGAAGTAAATGAAAGTTCTATTTTAGTGGCTTTAAGATTAGAAGAAGATGAAAGTGTATTAAAAAGTATGGAAGAATATCAAAGCATTTTATTAGATACATCTAAAACAACAGAAGAAAAGAATAATGCTTATAATTCATTAATGAGTTTAAATTCTAAAAAAGGCAAGGAAGAAGAAATGGAAAAGACAATTAAAAAAGAATATAATTTAGATAGTTTTGTTAAGATTAAAGATGATACAATTAGCATTGTTATTGATAGTAAAGACCATAGTAGTAATTTAGCTAATAATATTATTAGAACGATTCAAGGAATGTGTGATAAAAAAATGTATATTACGGTTAAATTTCAATCTTAATTAACCAAAAATCCTTTTTTTCATAAACTATCATAAGGATAATTAGAAAGAAAGGAAGATAAGTCGTGCAAAAAAGTATACTTTCCAAAAGAGAACATCAAGTTTTTTCTCTTTTAATTCAAAATCATGACACTAGAGAAATAGCTAAAGCTTTAAATATTAGTGAAAAAACTGTTCGTAATCATATTTCTAATGCAATGCAAAAATTAGGAGTCAAAGGAAGAGCTAGTGCAGTTATTGAACTAATAAAATTAGGAGAATTATCCATTTAAAAAAGCTACGTTAATAGCTTTTTTTAGTTTTTATTTTCATAAAAATTAGCAACTGCTTGTAATACTCTATTTAAATTATCAATTGTAAATGGCTTATTTAAAACATCTAATATTGGATAGCTAAATGCTTTATCTATTGTATCTTTATTATCATCACCAGTAATAATTATAACAGGAATTAAAGATATTAAATTATGGTCTTTTAAATAACTTAATACTTCAAAGCCATTAGAATTAGGCATATTAAGGTCTAATAATATAGCATAAATATCGTTAGAACTAATATAGGTAAGAGCATCATTACCATTAGTAGCTTTTAAAATATTAAAGTCATTTTTCAAACTATTTTCAATAAAATTTAAAACAATATTTGAATCATCGACCGCTAAGATAGTCTTTTTACTACTTCCCTCTTGAAAATATTCATTTAATATTTCTAAGATTTTTTTAACTGTTCTTTCTAAAACACCAAAGTTATTCATGATAAAATTACTATCATTTTCTTTACCTTTTAATTCATGCTCTAAAAAAACATTTGCTTCATTCATAAAGCCAAAGTATTTTGATTCACTTTTTAAGCTATGCGCTAAAATGGCATAATTTTGATAATCATAATTATTTTTATAATTAGTAAGCATTGTTAGTTTGGATTCTAATGAATTATAGTAATCTTTTAAAGACTCATTATAAGCGTCTATATCATTTCCCCATATTTCTAGTGCACTATCAACATCAACATTATTTCTTAATAAAATTTCCTTATTTTTCATTTTTTCCTCCTAAAAATTTATTAATTACTTTGTTTAAAAGCTCTCTGTCTATTGGTTTAGATAAATAGCCATCAAATCCTAACTTTAAATATTTTTCTTCCATACCCTCGATAGCATCAGCTGTTAAGGCAATAACTGGTGTTTTAAATTGAGGATTTTTCTTTAAATCATTTAAAGTTTCTATTCCATTTTTCTTTGGCATCATTATATCCATAAATATTATATCATAATTATTCTTTTCGTTCATTAAAATTGCTTCATCACCACTTTCAACTGATGTTATATTTAAATTGTAGTCTTTTAGTAAATGTTCAGCAACTTTTAAATTGATTTTAGAGTCATCAACTATTAAGGCACTCTTTCCTTTGTAATCTCCTTTTATTTGTTCGATTGTTTCTTCTTTTTCATCTTTTTTCTCCATACTTACTATGTCTTGCAAAACATAAATTCTAAAGATTGAACCTTCACCATATTTACTATAGACACTAACTTTACCACCCATCATTTCTGTTAGTCTTTTAGTAATTGCAAGTCCTAAGCCAGTTCCTTCAATTGTTGTATTTTTATCTTCATCAATTCTTTCAAAATTCTTAAATAAGTTTTTGATATGTTCTTCTTTAATTCCTCTTCCGGTATCTTTTACAGAAACATATAAGATACATTTTTTCTTTTTTAAATCATTAACGCATGTAACATGAAGAATAATTTCTCCTCTAACGGTATATTTGGCGGCATTAGTTAAGATATTTAAAACAATTTGTTTTAGCTTTCCAACATCTCCTCTTAAAGTTCCAGGTAAATCAGGTGAAAAGTAAGATTTAAATTCAATAGGCTTTTCATTTAATCTTGGAATAATTAATTTGCTTAAGCCCTCTAAGACTTTCTTTGGATTATATTCTGATTCTATAATTTCCATTTTATTAGCTTCTATCTTAGAAATATCTAGTATTCCATTAACTATTTCTAGTAAATTTTTTGAGGCATCAACAATATCTTTAGCATAATCTTTAACTTCTTCTTTAGTGCAATTTTCTTTTAAAAGGCATTCACTAAAACCAACTATGGCATTTAGGGGTGTTCTTATTTCATGAGACATACTTGATAAAAAATCGGTCTTGGCATGATTGGCTTTTTCGGCTTGTTCTTTAGCAATATTTAATTCTTTAATTAGTTTAATATCAGGATTTTCAATAGTAAAATACATTACTATAACAATTAACGCTAGTAAAAAGTTTATTAAAAAAGCATCAGGTAAGAACATTTGAATAATTGTATTAACTGCAATAAAGCTAACTAAAACATAGATAGGAGTCAGTTTCTTTCTTTTTATTTCTTTACGATGAATAAAAGCTAAAAAGAAAGAGTTACATAAGAAGCCAATAGTAAGCATATATGTAAAATAGACAGCTATTCCATCTGGAACAATAATATTGTTAGTAATATTAAAACTCAAGGGCAAGATGTAGACAAAAGGTATTGAAATGAAAAAATAGTAAGTATATCTTTTCATTGCTTTTTTAATTTTGGTTTCATCATTAATACTAACAGCTTTGATATAAAAGGAAAATAACATTCCCCAGATAATTAAGTAGAGAAAAACACTTCTACAAATAATTGAATAGAAAAAACTATGATAGTTAAATCCACTCATATATAAAATTGATGATATGACATCTAGTGATAAACCGATAGTTGTAACTACTAATAAATATTTGTAAATATTTGTTTCAATATTTTTTACTCTTTCTTTACTTAAGAAATTAATCAAGAAAACAATAAGTATAATTAATCCACTAATAGAAAAATATAACCCCATTAATACCACTATCCTAACTATTTTTAATTATACATTTATCTTTCAAAAAAAGCTAGATTTTTTTTCTAGCTTACGCCTTCTATTACAAAGGGATTAGATTTACTTCCATAATCGCTACCAGTTTTTTCTTGAATTTTAATAGAAGGCTTTAGATATGCGACAGGACGAACGGCATTAGCACTGTAGGCATAGCTGATGCGCACGTTCCCGTCAGAATACACATAAAACACATTGACAGCATCCGACGAATAAGGGACAGGTGTTAAGGTATATTGAGAGTTGCTACTATCATATAACCAATCATTATTTTTACAGTCTGGGCTACTTTCATCCCACAACCACATAGTTTTTGCTAAACATTCACTTCTTACACTTCCTCCGACTGCATAGCCGTAGTCACTTGGATACATGAGGCCTATAAATCCGTCCCATGTAGTTTCCCGCTCTACTTGGTCATTACAGCCACTATAAGTTCCTCCACCAGTATCTAAACATTGTTTTTTTCCATTATGATTACTTCGTTCGGCCTCATACATATAACTTGCTGTTATTTTACTACTATCATAGACTTCTCCAGAGGTTCCCGTATTCCATCTTACTTTGGCTAATTTTTTCTTAGCTTCTTTAGTTAGTCCTATACTACTAAAATCACAAGTTGTTTGTTTGTCTTTTATTGCATTGTAACATTGTCCGCTAGTCTTGCTCCAATATGTTCCAGAGTTTAAAGTAGTCATTATATCAGCTTGACTCCATTCATTGACTCCCCAACCATAGTTTACTCCACTTGCTGATGTGTCCCAGCTCCATTTTCCTATGCTATCTGCTCTTATTATTTTTACCAAATTCTCTGTATTACTTATTTCTCCATATTCATCTACTACTGGAATATTTTTCATTGCTCCGATGATTCGCCATAGGATTTTATTTCCATTAGAATCTTTATCTCCTATATCAATATAATTATTTACTTCTTTTCCAATATATCTTAAATTTTGCTCACTTGTATCATCATAGGCAAACATAGAAGGATTCTTTTCTTTTAAGCTTTCAATTTGTCCATAATCTTTTTCAGTAAAATATAATGTACATTTAGTTTTGGTTTTAGTTATATTTAATACTTTAGGTGCCCAAGACGCATTATCCCATTCGACACTGGCTTCATTATTACAATCAGCACGTTCAAAATATAAGCCTACTCCTTTCTTAGGCATTTCATCTAGTTGTTGTTCACCATTATAAAATGCAAAGAAGACATCGCCACTACCTTCATACTGTACTATCCCTTCCATCACTTTGAAACTCACACTTTCTTGGTAGCTTGCATAACTTCTATTTATTAAATACCCCCCCCCCAGCGCATATTACGCCAAGGGCTACCGCAAAAGTCATAAGTTTCTTTTTATTATTTTTTTCTTTAAATTTGTCTATTCTCATGACTTTCCTCTCTTTCTATTATCTACATCATACCACAAAATAAAAAAGAAGTATAATATTTTTTGATTGCTATACTTCCACAAGTTTTTTACATTCATATCCTGAGTATACTACGACATACTTCTTTAGGGGAGTTGCTAATCTTTCATCTTGACTGTATTCTTCTATTTGTCTTCTTCCCTCTTCTATTTTACTATTTAATATTTTCTCGTTGTAATCTTTCTTTTTAATATATTTTAATTCTATTATGACATTATTTGGAATGTTTTCATTTTTCTTTCTTAAATAAATATCAATATATCCATTATTTACTTCATATTCATCATTATTTTCATTTATTTCATATTCAATATCATATTTATTTATAAACTTATTTATCCCTACAACAACACATTTTTTAAAACTTGCAAGTAATTCGCCCTTTTTTTATATTTATCTATTCCAGAAAAATCAAATTTTAAAATATAATAGTTTCTTTAAATAAACTTTCAAATAAATCTGCACTCTTAACATCATAGTAATAACTCATCATACTTGTAAACAAACTTTTTCCAAATCTTCCTGGTCTTAAATAAATTAATGTATCATCATTATTTTCGAGTTTTTCTAAATACATTGTTTTATCTACATAATAACAGTTTTCTTCAATTAATTTTTGATAATTAATCTTTCCATATGGTATTTTTTTCACTTAGAATCATCTCCTTACCCCTTAATTATATCAAAAAATAAAAGAATACACTTTTTTTGTGTACACTTTTATCTTACAACTTCAATTTTTTCATACCCTAACATTTCTCTTTATTAATTTAAAGACTTTATTACATCATCAATAAATCCTTTAATAATTAAGTCATTTTCATCTAATTCTGGGTGAAACTGTACTCCTATAGCTAACCAATCATCATTATTAAATTCAATTGATTCTAATACTCCATCATTAGCAAATGATGTAACTTTAAATGTCTTATCTATATGAATGACAATATCATGATGGAAACTATAAACATTAGTTATCTGTTTTTGAATATATTTAAACAAATGAGATGTTGGTTCAATAAATATTTGATGTTTAGCTCCCTCTAAATTACCTATCTTTTCCTTTAATTTATAATGTGTATCATCTTCTAAAGTTTTTAAATTCATTTTTTCTAATTCTTGATAATCTTGTTCTTTATTTTTCATTAAAGAAGAAAAAATAGCTAATTCTTGCATTCCTAAACAAATACCTAAAACTGGCTTTTTATTTTGATAAGCATATTCTAATAATTGAAATACTTCTTTTTCTATTACATCTCCACCCGGCAAAAGAAAAGCATCGCATATACTTAAAGCATTAAAATCAACTATAGGTATCGCGATAACTTCATCACTAGGTAAACACTTAATATATCTTGTTAAATACTCATAACTTTCTATATATTTATTTTCTTTATTTCTAATTGTTGGCATAATACCAATTTTTATTTTTTCCAAAACATATCACCAATAAAGTTTATGTTTTAATTATTTAGTTTCATACCAATCAGTACCATAATCAACACTTACTTTTAAAGGTACCGAAAGTTTAACGGTATTAATCATTATATCTTTAACTATTTGTTCTACTTTTTCTTTTTCTTCTTCGACAACATCAAAAATCAACTCATCATGTACTTGTAAAACCATCTTCGTTTGAATATTTTCTTCCATAAATTTTCTATCTATTTCTACCATGGCTTTTTTAATAATATCTGCACTTGTTCCTTGAATAGGTGTATTTAAAGCAATTCTTTCTCCTGCTTGTCTTACCATAAAATTAGAAGCATTAAGTTCTGGAATAACTCTTTTTCTTTTTAACATTGTCTTTACATAACCATTTTTATAAGCTTCTTCTACTATACTATCCATATATTTTTTTACTCCTGGATATAATTCATAATATTTATTTATAAATTCTTTAGCTTCTTTACTACTTATTTCTAAATTTTCTCCTAATCCAAAACCACTTATTCCATAAACTATTCCAAAAATAACAGCTTTAGCTGTACTTCGCATTTTTTTACTTACTTCACTTTCTTTAACTCCATAAATATCCCCTGCTACTTTAGTATGAATATCTTGGTCATTTATAAAAGCTTCTTGTAATTCTTTAGCATTAGCCATATGAGCTAGTATTCTAAGTTCTATTTGACTATAATCAACACTTAAAAATTCTTCATTTTCTGGAAAGAAAGCTTTTCTTATTTTTCTTCCATCTTCTCTTTTAACTGGTATATTTTGTAAATTAGGTTCTGTTGAAGATAATCTTCCTGTTCTAGCTAAATTTTGTTTAAATATTGTATGAACTTTCCCATCAGGAAATATATAATTTTCCATTCCCTCTATATAAGTTGAATTTAATTTAGTTAAGTTTCGATATTCTAATACTTTTTCAATAATTGGGTGCATTCCAAGCAGTTTATGTAATACTTTTACATCAGTTTTATATCCTTTCTCAGTCTTCTTCCCCCCTGGTAATCCTAAATCAAAAAATAATACTTCTCCTAATTGTTTAGTACTTGATATATTAAATTCTCTTCCAGCATATCCATGAATTTCTTTTTCTAAATCAGTTATTTGAACTTGAATCTCTTTTTTCATTTCATCTAATATTTCTCTTTTAACTGTTATTCCAGTAATCTCCATTTTGGCAAGAACCGGAGCTAAAGGCATCTCTATTTCTAAGTATAAATCAAGCATTTCTTCTCTATTTAACTTAACAATTATCTCATCTTTATAATCATATAAATATTTAGCTTTTTTAGCTATCATTTCTTTAATACTAGAAGTTAATCCCTCATACTTTTTGTATACTTCTTCAATAAATGGAACATCATAACCATTTGGTACCATATAAAAAGCTATATCATCTTTACTTGTATCACTAAGAAGAGCAAGCGCTATCATGTAGTCATCACTTATTTTAGGACAAACATAATTAAAACGATGACAAACAACTATTAATTTTTTATAATCATAAGTAATTATTTTAGCATCTCTTATTTTTTCTAAAACATCTTTAATTAACTCTGAATTTACAAAGTAAGTCGCATTTTTTGTTGAAACCCCTAATCCCATAATATTTCCTAAGTGATAATTTAGCGAATCTAATTCTAAGTATATTGCATATTCATCTTCTTTTGGTAAATCATCTACTGTTTTTAATTCTTGATATAAAAATTCTTTCTTTGGAATATCTTTTTTAATATTTTTTAAAAATGAATAAAATTCTAATTCTTCATATAAATTTACTAACTCTTCTCCCTCTTTAGGTATATAACGAATACTTTCTAAATCATCTACTTCTAAGGGAACATCTCTATAAATAGTTGCTATTTCTTTACTCATAAAAGCATTATCTTTATCATTTAATAATTTTTCTTGATTTTTACCTTTTATTTTATCTATATTTTCATATATTCCTTCTAATGACCCATATAAACTTAATAAATTAAGAGCTGTTTTTTCCCCTATTCCTCTTACTCCTGGAATATTATCTGAAGCATCACCTGCAAGCGCTTTCATATCAATTATTTTAATTGGCTCTATTCCATAATCTTTTTTAAAACTTTCTGGATTATATCTTATATAGTCTTTTTGTTTTAATAGTTTCATTTCTAATTGAGGACTAACTAATTGTAATAAATCTCTATCAGAAGAAATAATTGTGCCTACAAAATCAGGGTCTTCCTCCACCATTTTAGCAAATGTCCCAATAATATCATCAGCTTCATAAGGAGCAAGTTCAAAATAAGGAATACCCATTGCATCTAATATTTTTCTAGCATATGGTTCTTGCATTCGTAATTCTTCTGGTGTCTTCTTTCTTCCTTCTTTATAAAAATCATATTTTTCTTTTCGAAAATTTTTTCCTGTATCAAAGGCTACTGCTATATAAGTTGGTTGTTCTTCTAAAATAATTTTATTCATCATACTAATAAAACCATATAAAGCATTTGTAGGAAAACCTTTAGAATTTTTTAGTAAGGTTCCTGAATAAGCAGTTGCATAATAACTTCTAAAAAGTAAATTATTTCCATCAACTAATATAATATTTTTCATTACATCACCACCATTAATAAAATTATATCATGTATATATATAGATAGGAAATTAAAAACAAAATGTTGTCTATAGTAATTTTCTTAAAGAAAATTTATCTCATCATCACTATAACCTTTTTGCTTCATCTTCATTTTAACATAAAAATCTAGCTTATTACTATCATATTTTTTACTTAATTTTTCTTTTATTTTCTGATATTCTTTTTTTACTTCTAAAGGATTTATTTTAACTTCTAAATTACCTATTACATCATTTATTAAAAAAGATGGATAACCACAAGTTATTAAATAATTTTTAACTTTTAAAATTTTGGTATTTCGGCTATCTTTATGATAACTATTAAGCTTCTTTTCTAATAGTTTTTCGCACTTTTTTATCCATACTAAAGAAGAAATATTTTTTAAATAATCATCTATCACTTCTTCTTTAAGTCCCAAATTTATTAATTTATTCTTTATCTTTAAAGGTCCATCATTACTAAATTTTAAAGCATCATTAAGATAAGCTTCTATGTATTTAAAGTCATTTAAATAACCCTCTTTTTCTAGTAATTTTATAGTCTCATCAATATCTTTTTTAGAATAAGTCTTCTTTAAATAATCTTCTACTTCCTTTTTAGAACGCATTTTTCTACCTAAGTAATCTAAACCTCTATAATAACAATCTAAAGCTTCATTCTCTTTCTTTATTTTTTCTATCTCTTCTTTAGTTATTTTATTTCTTAACAATAATTCATTTTTAATAATTATATCATCATATAAAATTAAATCTTCTTCACTAGTTTTAATTAAATAAGTATTTTTTCGATATTTTTGATATTTTATTATTCTCATATTCATCACAAAAAAATAATAACACTCAAATCTCTTGAGTGTCAACTTGTAGTTATTTACATAATTTAATTGTTACATCAGACAAAGGATAACTAACACAAGGGTGAAGATAATCATTATTAATATCAGATCCTCTTACATAAGTATAATCTGTTTTTACTTTTCCTTTAATAAGTTTACTTCTACAAAAACCACATACTCCTACTAAACACTTCGATGGAGCTTTAATAGAAGCATTTTCTAAAGCTTTTAAAATAGGTTCATCTTCATAACAAGGAATATCTATTTCTTTATTATCTGTTAAAACCGTTAAAGTATATTTATTATGATGTAATCCTACTTCACATTCTTTATATATATCATGTCTAATATATTTATTTGGAATATCTAATTCTTGAAATATCTTATCTAAATGATGATAAAAATGAACTGGTCCACATACAAAATAAGAATAACTACCTAATTCATATTCACTTATTTGTTCCTTACTAATATATCCTGTATCATAAATAGAACTTTTTTCATCACTTAAGATATACTTAACTCTAACATTTTCACATTCTCTGCATATTTTATCTAGCTCATCTTTAAAAAGAATATCAGCATAAGTTTTCTCTCCATAAAGAATTGTTAAATCACAATTTTCTACTTTATCATAAATAGCTCTTGCTAAAGACATAATAGGTGTTATACCACTTCCACCAACTAAAGCTAAAATTTGCTTTTTATCTCTTAGACTATTATAAGTAAAAGTTCCAAAAGGTCCTTCTAAAACCATATCTGTATTTAATGTTAATTCTTTAACTAAATAATTAGATACAATACCATCTCTTACCGCTCTAACGGTTATACTTATTTGATCTAAATTCTTAGGTGATGATGAAATACTATAACTTCTTTTATAAGAAACCCCTTTTATCTTTGCGTCTAATACTACATATTGTCCAGCCCTAAAAGGTGGAAAAGGCTCATTATTAAGTCTTTTAAAAACAATTGTCTTAGTATCATTAGTTTCTTTAATAATATTAGTTACCATAACTTTCATTGATTTAGGATGTAAAACTTTAGCAAGTTCATTAATTGGATAAGAATAAACAACTTTATCAGTATAAGAAGTTTCAATAGCTTTTTCTCTTTCTTCTCCTAATTTTTTAAATTTTAACATGTCTATTGCTTTAATATTACTTATTTTAATTTTCACTTTCATCACCCATTTCTTTCAATGCTTGTAAAGCTGCCATTTCTCCCGATAAATAAGTTGAAGAATATCCAGACAAACGAGGTCCAAAACCACCAACAAAATATAATCCTTTAATATAATTCTCATTAAACATATTCATAATTCTTGGTAGTAAATTATCACTCTTCTTAGCTAAATATCCATAAATGACTCCATCAGGATGATTAGTATAACGGGCAAATGTTAAAGGCGTTGCAACCTCAATCTCTTCTATAGCTTCAAAAATATTTGTTTTAGTAGCTTGTTCAAAAGTTGCAATTAAATTCTCTGCAATAGCTTCTTTTAATTCAAAATAATTATCTTTAGTAGCTATATCCGAAAACACCTTAGAAAAATACAAACTAGTTAAATAAAGAATAGTTGTTCCCTTAGGACTACAATTAGGATTGGCATTATTAAGTACTACTCCAACTAAATTATCACTCTTTAAATGGGTCATTCTTTCAAATTCTTTTTTACTATCTAATGTATGATAAATAAAATAAGAATAATTTTTTAGACCTAACTCTTCTGGTGATTTATTAAGTCCTAAATAAACACATACTCCTCTAGCTCCTAAAATTCTTGCATTAGTAAGTTGTCTTGCTTTTTTAGGAACTTTAGCTTGAGGAATTAACCGTCCATAAACTAAATTAGGTGAAACATTTGCTATAACAATATTTGATTTATAAATATGATTATCACTAGTTACAACTCCTTTTACTGCACCTTTATCAACAATTATCTCTTTTACTTCTGTTAAAAATTTTGAAGTGCCATTAAGACGCGTAAACTCTTCAAATAAAGCAAGTGATAATTCATGAGACCTATTTAAAGAAATAACTGGTTTATTTACAACATAAGAATATAACATAATAGCATAATGAACAAAACTTATATAAGGGGCTGGACTTCCTAAATAAACCCAATAAGTTGTTAAAATTGCTTGAGCTTTCTTAGGCATTTTTAAAGCTTCTAAAACAGTTTGCAAAGAATGAGAAGCTACTACCATAAAATTAGGATAACTAGTTTTTAAAACTTCTTTATCAGGATTTCCCTTACTTTCATTTAAATAATTCATCGCTCTCTTACATTCATCACATAGTTCAAAAAAATCTTCCATACTCTTAGTTGAATTAGGAACATATTCTTCCATTTTTTTAATAAAATTATCAATACCTACTGGCATTTCATATTCTTCATTAGTATCTAGGGTAATAACATGAAAAGTTTCATCTAACTCTTTTACTTCTACTTTATCCAAAATACCTAATCTTTTAAATAACTCTCTTACATCACCACTTCTAGTATCACCACCAAATTGACACATCTCATGAAGACTTGCTTCAAATTCAAAACGACCTCGATAAAAAGATGTTGCCACTCCTCCTGGAACATTATTACTTTCTAATAATAAGACGTTTTTTCCTTGTTTTTGTAAGGTTAAAGCGGATACTAAACCACCATTACCTGCTCCAATAACTATAGCATCATATTCCACAGTTAAGTCCCCTCTTTCTCTATTATAATTATACAAAAAAAAGAAAGTGAATTCAAGATACCTCTTCAAGTAAAATCAAAATGTATAGTTATAATTTTATTTTAATTAATAAAATAATATATATCTTATTTATTGAATAACAAATGGATTAGTTATACTTCCATAATCACTTGCCGAATCAGTTTTTATTTTAACAGAAGACTTTAAATAGGCAACAGGACGGACAGCATTAGCAATGAAGGCGCCGTAAGTGTTCACGTTACCGATAGAATACACACTTAACATAACGAAAGCATTCGTGCCATCAGGGAAAGGTGTTAAGGTCCATTGATTGTCAATTCTATCTCTTAACCAATCATTTCCGGAACAATCTGGACTGCTTTCATCCCATTTATTCATACTTTTCGCTAAGCAATTAACCCGCACGTCTCCTCCTACAGCATATCCATAATCTGATGGGTACATGAGTCCTATATAGCCATCCCAGGTTGTTGTTCTAGCAACTGTATCAGAACAGTTTGAATATTTATCACTGCAAAATTTCTTTCCGTGATTATCGCTTCTCTCTGCTTAATACATAAAATTTGCTGTAATGTTTCCGATACTATATAATCCTCCAACTGTTCCTGTATTCCATCTTACTTTGGCTAATTTGTCTTTAACACTTGAGGTTAGTCCGATATTACTGAAATCGCAAGATATTTGGCTGTTAAATTGATCATTATAACATTGTCCACTTGTTTTACTCCAATATGCTTCTGTGTTTAAGGTAGTCATAATATCAGCCTGACTCCATTCATTTACTCCATAGCCATAGTTTACTCCATATGCCGATGAGTCCCAACTATATGACCCTATACTATCTGCTCTAATAATTTTAACTAAATTTTGTCCTGTACTCGCACTTCCATCAGCATTAATTACAGTCATATTATTCATAACTCCGATGATTCGCCATAAGATTTTATTGCCACTTGCTTCTTCATCTCCTATATCAATGTAATTATTTGGATTTGCACCAATGTACCTTAAATTTTGTTCATCTGTATCATCATATGCAATCATAGAAGGATTCTTTTTCATTATATCTTCTACATTACTATAGTTACTAACGTTTGCACTAAAATATAATGTACACTTTGTTTTACTTTTAGTTAAATTTGTTACTGTTGGAGCCCACTTGTTAATATTCCACTCGACACTGGCTCCATTATTGCATTCGGCACGTTCAAAACCTAAGCCACTATCTTTCTTAGGCATTTCTGTTAATTGTTGGTCTCCATTATAAAATGCAAAGAAGACATCGCCACTACCTTCATAGTTCACTGTTCCTTCCATCACTTTGAAACTCACACTTTCTTGGTAGACAGCATAACTTTTATTTATTAAATACCCCCACCCCAGCGCACATTATGCCAAGGGCTACCGCAAAAGTCATAAGTTTCTTTTTATTATTTTTTTCTTTAAATTTGTCTATTCTCATGACTTTCCT